>JBMTAR010000013.1:0-18720 GCA_049428925.1 Gemmatimonadaceae bacterium | reverse complement strand
CCGTTCTGCGCCCAGACGACCATCGCGTCCTCCCACGCCTTCGCGATCGGCACCGAGCGCGTCATCAGGCAGGCATCGCCGCCCTCGGCGAGGAACCACTTCGCCTCCGGCTTCGCCCCCGCCTCGCGGAAGAGCGTCGCGAGCGGCACGCCGGTCCACTCCGAGGTGGAGAGCATCCCTGAGACCTTCTGCGCCGTCATCTCGGGCTTCGGCTCGCGGAACGCCGCGCGCCCGTTGCCGGAGCACTCGATGAAGTAGGTCTTCACTGTCTGCGGGAAGCGCTTCAGGTCGTCGAGCGAGAAGGTGAGCGGGCGTTCGACGAGCCCGTGGATCGTGAGCGTGTGCCGCTCCGGGTCGAGCGCGGGGATCCCCGCGTGATGCCGCTCGAAGTGCAGGTCCGACGGTGTGATCACGCCGGTGAGGTCCTGCAGCGGCGTGTACGAGCTCCCGACCGTCTCGCCGTATGGGGCGCGGCTGGGCGTCTCGAACGGCGAGCGTTCGCCGAGTGGGGAGGTCGCCGCGCCCTGCAGCTTGGTCGCGTCGTCAGGGACGATGGGGCGCGCGGGGGCGGCTTCCTGGGAGTCCAGCACGCCTGGGATTCCGGCGAGGACCGCGCCCCCGAGGGCGCCGGCCGTGCCGGTGAGGAGCGCGCGACGGGTGAGGGCGGACCCCTCGGGTCCGGTCGTGCGGCGGCGACTCACTGCGCGCCCCGGCCGATCACCGGCGGGTTCGGGACGACGGCGCCGCGCGGGTTCGCACGCGGAAGCAGCGTCGGCGCATTGAACGCGGCGTGCCCCTTGGTGGCATACGGCACGTCGGCGGGGGCCCCCCCCATCGGCCAGTCGTCCTCCTTGCCGGGGGAGTCGGGGCGCGGGTGCGAGTTGATGTACGCCGAGAGGTCGAAGGCTTCCTGCGGCGTGAGGGAGCCCGGGGCCGTCTGGGGCATGTTGTGCATGATGAAGCTCGCCGCGCGCTCGAGGCGGGCCATCGACGCGCCGATCGAGTAGGACTTTGCGCCCCAGAGGGCGGGGATCGGCCCGTTGCCGGCGCCGTCGGCGCCGTGGCACGTGACGCAGGTCTTCGCCGTGTAGAGCGCCTCCCCGCGCGCGATGTCGCCCACGAGGGTGTCGGTCATCGAGATCAGGCCGTCGGCGCCGGCGATCTTGGTCCCGACCGGCACGTCCTTCGAGATGAACGCGAGGTAGGCGAGGATGTCGGTCATCTCGCGGCTGCCCACGGGGATCGCGTTGCCGGCGAGGGAGCGAGTGAAGCAGTAGTTCACGCGGTCGGCCAATGCGATGACCGTACCCGAGCGCGCCATATACTTGGGGAATCGCGCGTGCGAGCCGGTGAGCGGGGCCGCCTTGGGGTCGAGGCCGTCGTCCTGATGGCAGCTCGTGCAGCGGAGACTGGACGTGGCGTAGACCGGGAGGCTCTCCGGGGTGAAGCGGAGCAGGTAAAGCCCGCGCTTGATGGAGGCGCCCATCGAGTCCGTGGGGATATCCGCCTCGCGCTTGGGCTGCCAGGCGGCCTCGGTGAAGACGACGGCGGAGGCGGCGTGGGCGGCCGTGGTGGACTCTTCGCGCACGCCGCAGGCGGTCGTCGTGAGGCCGCCGGCGAGGACGAGGGTGAGGCGGGTGAGGGATCGCATCGGGCGGAGCGCTCCGGTGGGGTGGAGGGGGAATGTTCAACCGTATGCCGATATGGTTATACGGTCCGCCCGCCATGGGCGCAAGAGCGACGGGGGGGGGCCCCGGTGAGGGACCCGCCCCGTCGCACCTCCGGGATTCCCCGGCGCGGTGACTCAGTGCTTCATCAGCCCGGCGACGCTGAACTCCACGTTGTGCGTCGCGCGGATCCCCCAGATGCCATCCGTGGTCGTGAGCTTGTCGGCCGCGACGAACTGCGCGCGCTCGAGCGTCCGCACCACCTGGCCGTTCACCACGCAGCTCGCCTGCCCGCCGCGCACGCGCCAGCCGACGGTGTTCACCGCCTGCCCCGTCGTCGCGTCGGCCTTCTTGATCGCCGGGTGCGCCGTGGTGGCCACGATCGTCGAGACCGTCGCGCCACGGAAGGTCTTGATCGCGTAGCTCCCCGTGCCGTAGACGATGCAGTACATCAGCGTCTCGGTGTCGGATTCGAGCCCCTGCCCGCCGATGAAGATCCCGTACGAGTGCGGGTGCGCGGCCGTCATCTTGTGCTCGGTGAAGGTCCCCATCACCTCATAGTCGCCCGCGACGGTGTTGGCCGGGTTCCAGAAGATCCCAGCCGGTCCGACCGAGGCGCGGAAGCCGCGGCCCTCCGTGATGAAGCGCGAGTCGTTGATGGTTTTCCCCTGCGAGAGCGCGCGGCGGTCAATCCGGCCCTTCCAGCCGGCGACCTTGATGCCGCCGTCGGCGACGGAGCGGTCGGCGTCGTCCTGCGCGCGGGCGGTGGCGGGGAGAACGAGTGCGGCGAGCAGCAGGCTTGCGAGGATCCGGGAACGCATAGGAGTCTCCTGAGGAGGGTCGAGGGCAAGGCTTCTGTCGGGTCTACCCTCGAACCATAATAGGCGGACCGATGCCCATCGACCGTCGCCGCTTCCTCGCCTCCCTCGGCGCCGCTGCCCTCGCCGGGCCTCGGCTCGTGGAGGGGATGGCTCCCCGTCCGCCGCGCCCCACTGCGGCGCAGCTCGCCTGGCAGCGCGACGAGCTCGCGATGTTCATCCACTTCGGCGTGAACACCTTCACCGACCGCGAGTGGGGGGACGGCAAGGAGTCGCCGGCGATCTTCGCCCCCACCGCGCTCGACGCGCGGCAGTGGGCGCGCACCGCGCGTGCGGCCGGGTTCAAGGCGATGATCCTCACCGCCAAGCACCACGACGGCTTCTGCCTCTGGCCCACCGCGACCACCACGCACTCGGTGGCGTCGAGTCCGTGGCGCGACGGGCAGGGGGACCTCGTGCGCGAGTTCGTGGAGGCGTGCCGCGCCGAGGGGCTGAAGCCGGGGCTCTATCTCTCCCCGTGGGACCAGAACCATCCCACCTACGGTGACTCGCCGCGCTATACCGCCGTGTACGAGGCGCAGCTCACCGAACTGCTCACGCGGTATGGCGCCATCCACGAGGTCTGGTTCGATGGTGCCAACGGCGAGGGGCCGAACGGTAAGCGGCAGGTCTACGACTGGCCGCGGACCTGGGCGCTCGTGCGCCGGCTGCAGCCCGAGGCGGTGATGTTCTCCGACGCCGGGCCCGATGTGCGCTGGATCGGGAACGAGCGCGGTGTGGCGGGGGAGACCAACTGGTCGACGGTCGACCCCGCGATCGTTCCCGTGCCGGGGATGACGGGAGACGAGGTGATGCGCTCGTTGCAGCAAGGGGACCGTGGCGGGAGCGTCTGGCGACCGGGGGAGACGGATGTGTCGATCCGGCCCGGTTGGTTCTATCACGCCGCAGAGGATGCGCGGGTGCGTACCGCTGACGATCTCGTCGAGCTCTACTTCACGTCGGTGGGGCGGAACTCCAAGCTGTTGCTCAACGTGCCGCCGACGCGCGCGGGACTCCTGCATGCCAGCGACGTGGCAAGTCTCCTCGGGATGCGCTCAAAGCTGGATGTGATGTTCGCGACCGATCTGGCGCGCGGGGCGCGGACGACCTGGCGGGCGACGGGGGCCCGGACCGCGGAGCTGGAGGTGACGCTGACAGCGCCAGCTGCGGTGGGGATCATCGACCTTCGCGAGCCGATCGCGCACGGGCAGGCGGTCGCGAGGTACCGGGTGGAGGGGCGGACGGCGGCAGGATGGCAGCCGCTCGCCGAAGGCACGACGATCGGGTATCGGCGGCTGGTGCGGGTGGCGCCTACGCGCGTCGACGCGCTCCGCGTGGTGGTTGGCGATGCGGAGGGGGCGCCGGGGACGTTGCAGCTCGGGTGCTACGCGTGACCGAGCGCGCTCACACCAACCCGCGGATCCATCCCCCATCCACCGCAACGTTCTGCGCGGTGATGTAGCTCGCCCGCTCAGACGCGAGGAACGCGGCCAACGCCGCGAACTCGTGCGGCTCCCCCACGCGCCCCATCGGGATCTGCTGCTCCCACGCGGCGTAGGCCTCGTCACGCGTTGTGCCCGTCCGCTGCGCGATCCCACTCGCGAGCTCCACCAACCGCTCGGTCCGCGTGTAGCCCGGCAGCAGGTTGTTCACCGTGATCCCGAACGGCGCGACCTCGTTCGCGAGCGTGCGTGCGAACCCTGTGACCGCGGCACGCAGGCTGTTCGACAGGATCAGCCCGTCCACCGGCTGCTTCACCGCGATCGACGTGACGTTCAGGATCCGGCCCCAGCGTCGCGCCTTCATCCCGGGTAGCACCGCGCGGCAGAGGTTTACCACACTGTCGAGCGTCAGCGCCGTGGCCGCGCGCCACGCCTCGGGGGTGTGCTGCTCGAACGGCCCCGCCGGCGGACCGCCGGCGTTCGTCACCAGGATGTCGATACCACCGAACCGCGCTGTCGCCTCGACAATTGCGCGGTCCACATCGGCGGGGACGGACACATCCGCCACGATCCCGAGCGTCTCCACTCCGTGCGCGGCGGCCACCTCGGTGGCCACGCCCACGATCTCCTCCGTCCGCGCGCACATCGCCACCCGCACCCCCTCGGCAGCGAGTGCCTCGGCGATGGCACGGCCGAGCCCACGGCTCGAGGCCGCGACGAACGCCGTCCGTCCGCGGATCCCGAGATCCATCGCTACTTCTGGTGGAAGTAGGCGTCGGTCTTGTTCAACCAGTCCTCACGCGGCGGGTTGAAGATGTCGACGTCGAGCGTGTCCTCGAGCGCCTCCGCCTTGTGCCAGACGTTCGAGGGGATCTGCAGCACCTCGCCGGCGCGCACGTCGATCACCTCGGCGCCGTCGTCCCCGATCCAGAAGCGGAGCGCCCCCTCGAGGATGTAGGTGAGCTGCTCGTTGTGGTGCTGATGCTTCGGCACCACGGCGCCCTTCGTGAGGTACACGTGGGCGATCATCATCTGCTGTCCGGTGATGAGCTTCCGCGAGATCTGGTCGGTGACAGTCTCGAGCGGGATGTCCGCCCAGCGGCGGTGGAGCACAGGAGGGGTGGTCATAGCGGGAATGTAGCGCGGCCAGTATCGTCTGCCACGCAGGGCCTCCGCCTCGCGGGGGCCCCCCACCCCCGGAGCTCCCCCCGTGCCCCTCCTCCCCGCCACGCAGCTGACGGCGATCGACTACGCCGTCATGGGCCTCTACTTCGCCGTCGTCCTCGGCATCGGCTTCGCCCTCCGCCGCCGCACCGACACCGCCTCGGAGTTCCTCGAGTCGGGCCGCTCCCTCCCCCCGTGGGTCACCGGGCTCGCCTTCCTCTCCGCCAACCTCGGCGCGCAGGAGGTCATCGGGATGGGCGCCTCGGGCGCCAAATATGGGATGGCGACGAGCCACTTCTACTGGGTGGGCGCGATCCCCGCGATGGTCTTCGTCGCGATCTTCATGATGCCGTTCTACTACGGCTCGCGCGCCCGGAGCGTCCCGGAGTATCTGGCGCTGCGCTTTGACGAGAAGACCCGCACGCTCAACGCGCTCAGCTTCGCCGCGATGACGATCTTCTCCTCCGGCATCTCGATGTACGCGATGGGGAAGCTCTTCAACCTCCTCCTCGGCTGGAGCTTCGACGTCAGCGTGCTGGTGTCGGCCTTCATCGTGCTCGCCTACGTGTTCGCGGGCGGTCTCACCAGCGCCATCTACAACGAGGTGCTGCAGTTCTTTATGATCGCCTTCGGGTTCGCCCCGCTGGTCGGGATCGGCCTGAAAGCCGTCGGCGGCTGGGAGGGTCTCACCGCACGGCTCACCGAGGCCGCGGCGACGCGGGGGCTCCCCGCCGGGACGTACACCAACGCGTGGCAGGGGATGACCGACCCGAGCACCAACGCCTTCGGCGTCGAGTGGTTCGGCCTCGTGATGGGGCTCGGCGTGGTCCTCTCGTTCGGCTACTGGTGCACCGACTTCCTGGTGGTGCAGCGTGCGATGGCCGCCGATTCGATGACCGCCGCGCGCCGCACGCCGCTGATCGCGGCGCTGCCGAAGATGCTCTTCCCCTTCCTCGTCATCCTGCCCGGAATGATCGCCCTCGCCCTCACGAGCGGGGCGGGGGACGCCGGGAGTGGCATCATCCCCGCGAAGCTGGGCGCTGACGGGCTCCCGCTGATCGATGCCGCCGGCCGCGCGGTCCTCGACTACGACCTCGCCACGCCGATGCTCCTCGTGAAGCTCTTCCCCGAGGGGATGCTCGGGCTCGGTCTCACCGCGCTCCTCGCCTCCTTCATGTCGGGGATGGCCGGGAACGTCACCGCGTTCAATACGGTCTGGACCTACGACATCTACCAGAGCCACTTCAAGCGTGAGGCGAGTGACGCGCACTACCTCTGGATGGGACGCGTCGCGACGGTCGGCGGCGTCCTGCTCTCGGTGGCGGCGGCGTACGTGGCGGGTGCCTTCAACAACATTATGGAGCTCCTCCAGCTCGTCTTCGCCTTCGTGAACGCCCCGCTCTTCGCGACCTTCGCACTCGGGATGTTCTGGAAGCGCGCCACTGGGCACGGGGCCTTCTGGGGGCTCACCGCCGGGATGGTCGGCGCGGCGCTGCACCACGGCCTCACCCTCCCGCTCGGCGCCGTGCCGGGCGTGAAGGGCGGCTTCCTCGGACACCTCACCACGTATCCGAGCGAGATGGCCCAGACCTTCTGGACCGCGATCGCCGCCTTCGTGGCCTGCACCGTCGTCACCGTCGTGGTGAGCCTCGCCACCCGGCCGCGACCTGACGCGGAGCTCACCGGGCTCGTCCACTCGCTCACGCCGCGGCCCGTCGACACGGCGCTGCCCTGGCGGCAGCGCCCTGCAGTACTCGCTGTCGCGATCCTCGCGCTGATGGGCGCGCTCAACGTCATCTTCGCCTGATCGGAGACCGGATATGTCCCAGCCCGACGCCCATCTCGACCTGCGGCTCCCCATCGGGGGGCTCTTCACCGCCCTCGGCGCGCTCCTCGTCGGCTTCGGCGCGATGACAAGCGGTGAGACCGCGCGCTATGTGAAGTCCGGCGGCCTCAACATCAATCTCTGGTGGGGCGCGGCGTTGCTCGTGACGGGGCTGCTGTTCCTGCTTGCAGCGCGTCGACGACCCGCACCGCCGTCGCCGGGAAGTCGCTGAAGACACCATCCACCCCGAGGGCGAGCGCGCGGCGCATCGCCACCTCGGTGGTCTCCTCAGGCCGGAACGGGGCGTCGTCACGATAGGTCCAGACGTGGACGGGGGTTCCCTCGGCGTGCGCCGTCTCCACGAGGCCGCTCGAGACACCGGTGGAATCGAAGAGCATCGCGTGGGTGACGCCGAGCCCGTCCCAGTAGCGCGTGGTGTCGAGGGCGCGGGCGGCCGCGAGCCCGGCGTGGTCCCCGGCGAGGAGGATGAGCGGGAGCTCCGTGCGCTCCGCCATCTCCCGGATGAAGTCGGGCTCGAACGACTGGATGAAGACGGGCGCATCGGCGCGGTCGAGGCTGTGTGTGCGGAGCGCGGCGAGGATCGCGCCTCCGATGTCCTGACCGAGTGCGGCGTGCAGCGCGGGCGACTTCGCCTCAGGATAGACGCAGACCGGTGCGCCATGCACCGTGGTGCGCCGCACGGCGAGCGTGAGCACCTCGTCGAAGGTCGGGATATCGAACTGGCCGTCGAGCGCCGTCGAACGCCCGCGGAACGCCTGACGGGCGCGGAGGGTGCGGAGCTCGGCGAGGGTGAAGTCGGAGACGAACCAGTCCTCAAGCCCGGCGTGCGCGGCATCCGTTGCGGGGCGGCGGCGTGCGGCGAACTCCGGGTGCTCCGCCACATCGGTCGTCGTCGACAGGTAGATGTCGTGGCGCGCGACGAGGACGCCGTCCTTGGTGAGGACGAGGTCGGGCTCGATGCAATCCGCGCCTTGGTCGATGGCGCGTTCGTACGCGGCGAGGGTGTGTTCCGGTCGCTCTCCCGAGGCTCCGCGATGCGCGATGACGATCGGCCGACGGTGGCCGAGGGTGGGGGCGGGCCAATCGGTCATGGGTGAACCTGCCTCGCAGGCGACGAGCCCGACGGCGAGGCCAGCGACGAGGCGAGCGGCGGGCGCGAGGCGCATCGGGGCGTTCGGTGAAGGGATACGGCCGGTGCGGGGCCGTTGCTCCCGTGGGAGGCGGAGGTGAGACTTGGAATATGCCTCTCCGCTCGCGGCTGTTCCGCATCGTGCTCCTGACCATCCTCGTCGCCGCGGCCGCCGACGCCCAAGCGAATCCCAAGGCAAACGCTCAGGCAAACGCCCAGCCAAACGCCCAGCCAAACGCCCAGCCAACTGCCCAGGCTCGCCGACCTGACGCCCTCGTCGTCCTCGTGCACGGGATGGGGCGGACATCGATGTCGATGTGGCCGATGCAGCGTGCCCTCGAGGCCGACGGCTACCGCGTTCTCAATTTCTTCTACAGCAGTTACGGCCCGACGATCGCCGAGATCGGCGCCGAGCTGAGCCGTGCGGTGGACGCCGAGGTGGCCGCGGCACCGGTCGCGCGGGTGCACTTCGTGGGGCACAGCCTCGGGAACATCGTCGTCCGGTGGATGCTGGCAAACGACCGGATGCGCGCCCCGCTGGGCCGGATGGTGATGCTCGCCCCGCCGAACCGGGGCGCGCGCGTGGCCGACACCTTCGCGCCCTATGTGAGCTGGCTCCTCGCGCCCATCACGGAGCTCACCACCACCGGGAGCACGGTGGCGTCGCTCCCGGCGCCACCCACGGGGCTCGAGTTCGCGATCGTGGCAGGGAGAGACGACCGCACGGTGAGCCTCGAGGAGACCTGTCTCGCCGGGGCCAGCGCACACGTCGAGGTCCCGGAGGGCCACACCTTCATCATGATGCGCGACGACACCATCGGCATCGTGAAGCGCTTCCTCTCCACGGGCACGGTTCCGCCGGCCTATGTGGCCGCCGGGCGCTGCCCCGCGCGCCTCAGAACTCCCAGTTGATCCCGATGGTGGGGAGGATGGCGATCCCCGACTGCGCCTCGACGAGTCGCGTGCGCGGGTTCCAGCGGTAGCCATTCACGTTCGCACGGGCGTTGATGTTGCCGACGTCGATGAAGGTCACGAGCTGGGTCCGCCCGATGGTCCACCGCCGATCCACGCGCGCATCGACCGAGACGAAGGTCGGGAGGCGCTCCGTATTGTACCGGGAGAAATCGAGCTGCCCAGCAGCCCCGCCGGCGGTGATGTACGGGGTGAAGGGACGCCCCGTAGAGGTGCGGAGCCGACCGCTCACCTCCCATACGCGTGACGGCCGCCAGCCGCCGACCACATTGAAGATGAGCGGCGTGTCGAACGCGCCGCGTGTCGTGGAGCCGTCGGCGGCGGTGAAGGCAGTCTTGGTGTAGCTCAGCGCGACGAGGCCGTACACGGGGATCACACCGAGCCGCTTCTGCAGGAGGGCCTCGACCCCCCAGACTCGTCCGGTGCCCGTGGCCGCGAGCGGCTCGAGGCCGAACGGGATGTCGAGCGTGGCATCATCGAAGCCCGATGGCTGCAGCACCGCGTTCGGGCGGAAGAGGCGTGTGGGGTACTGCGCGTAGCGCTTCGCGTACCCCTCCACCTGCACCCGCCAGTCGTCACCGATGAGCCGGCGCCATCCAGCCACCACCTGGTCGGCACGGAGCGGGGCGAGGCGACCGGCGTTCCCCGCGTCGCCGACAAGCCAGATCGCACTCGGCGCCTGATAAAAGCGACCGACGCTCAGGGTGAGTGAGGTCGGCGCGCTCAGCTGATAGATGGCACTGAGGCGCGGTGCGAGGGTGCGTGCGTCACCCAGCGGGCCGTACGTGTCGCCGCGGAGTCCGCCGGTCACTCGGAGCCGTGGCGTGGCCTGGCGCGTGGCTTGTACGTAGGCGCCGAGGCGGGTGCTCGCGATGGTGGTGTCGACCGCGAGCGGTCGTGGTACACCCGTTGCATCGGTGCGGAGGAAGCCTGGAAGGACGAGGTCGTACTGGAGACCCGGCGCGCGCTTGAGGATCACGCCCGCGTCGATCGTCCACGACGGCGTGGCCTCGAGCGTGAGATCGCTGCGCAGGGAGGTCTCCCCCTCGGTGGAGCGGAGCGCGAAGATCGGTGACGGCGGATCGAGCGAGTCGTTCTGCACCGACCGGTAGCGGCTCCAGGTGCGACCGAGGGTGGTGGTGACCACGCCCCGTGCGAGGAGCCGCTTCCAGGTGAGACCCGAGAAGTACTGGTCCTGTGCGGTGCCGAGGATCTGACTGTTCGAGACCCGGCTCTCGGCGGAGTCGTTGTTGAACGCGATCTGATCGATCGCCGCCACCGTGAGGAACGAGACCGCATCCCGGGGGGAGGGTCGCCAGGCGAGCTTGGCCGTGAGGTCGGTGTAGGTGGGGACGAACGCCACGCCGAGGGCTTTGAAGAGGAGGTCGAGGTAGCTACGGCGCACATTGAGGAGGAAGGACCCCGTGCGACCCATCGGGCCCTCGACGATCGCGCCGAACTGCGAGGCGGCGAGGTTGAGCTCGCCGGCCAGACGTTCGCGGTTCCCCTCGCGCAGTGTGAGGCTCGTCGCCGATGAGACGCGGTCCCCGTAGCGGACGCCGAAGCCCCCGGCGGAGATCGTGGCCTCCTCGATGAAGCGGACGTTCATCAGGGAGAGCGGTCCACCGGTGGAGCCCTGGGAGCCGAAGTGATTGATGTTCGGCACCTCGATGTTGTCGACGACGAAGAGGTTCTCGTAGGCCGCGCCGCCGCGCACGAAGAGGTCGTTGCGTCCTCCGCCGGTGGTGCCGATGCCAGGGGTCACGGCGAGTGCCTGGACCACATCCTCGAGCGCTCCCGGGGTACGGCGCAGCTCCTCGCTCGTGAGCGTCGTCGTGGCGACCGGGGTGCCCGCCGCCGGGAGCGCGGGGAACGCGGAGGGGCGGATCGTCACCTCCGCGAGCTGTTCGGCGGGGACGCGTCGCATCGCGAGCGTGACGACGATCGGTTTGCCCGCGCTGACGGCGAGGTCGCTGCGCACGAGCGGGAGGTAGCCGATGCGTCGCACCTCGAGCCGAACGATTCCGGGCACGACCCCACGGAGGGTGAAGCTGCCATCGGCCACGGTAGTGGTGGTGGCTGTCTGACCGACCAGGCGGATTGTGGCGTCGCCGAGCCCCTGTTCGGTCACGGCGTCGATGACGCGGCCGGTGACGAGTCCGCTGGCGGTCGGCGGCGTCTGGGCGTGGAGGCGACCAGCGGTCGCGATCAGAGCCAGGACCGCGACGAGCGGGAAGGACCGGCGGAGGGCGGAGGCGAGGCGTCGGGCGGACATCCTCACCGAACGCCCGTCACGGACGTGGCGGTTCCTCGCGCGCTCAGCCGAAGATCGACTTCGCCACGAACCAGACGTTCGCCGGTCGCTCGGCCAGTCGGCGCATGTACCACCGGTACCACGCGTCGCCGTAGCTGATCAGCGTCGTCACCGCGTGTCCCTCACGCCGCAGCCGCGCCTGCTCGCGCTCGCGGATGCCGTAGAGCATGTGCACCTCGTAGCGCCCTTTCGCGAGCCCCATCGCGTCGGCGCGGCCGATGATCCGGCCGAGGAGCGGCACATCGTGCGTCCCGAAGACGGCGCGGCACCGCCCCGCCGCGGCCATCTCGAGCATCGTGCCGGCGATCGTCTCGTACGCGGCGTCGGTGTCCGCCTTCTTGGGGAAGGCGTGCGACGCGGGCTCGGCGTAGGCGCCCTTCACGAGCCGGATCACCGGAGCGAGCGGGCGGAGCTGCTCGACGTCCTTCGGTGTGCGGTAGAGGTACGCCTGCAGGGCCAACCCCGTGTCCGGATAGGTCGCCTTCACCGCCTCGTAGAGGGCGAGGGTGCGGTCCACATAGGAGGTGTCCTCCATGTCGAGCCAGAGCACGGAACCGGTGGCCTTGGCCTTCGCCGCGAGCGCAAGGCAGTGGTCGCGGCAGGCGGTCTCCGACTGGTCGATGCCCAACTGTGTGGGCTTGATGCTCACCTGTGCCGGCAGGCGCCGCGCCGCGACCTGGTCGAAGAACCAGAGATAGTGGTCACGTACGGCATCGGCGTCGCTGAGCGCGGTCAGGGCCTCGCCGAGCTTCGTGTAGATGAGGGAGCGGCCATCACGAGAGAGGCGCGCACCGGCGTCCAGGGCGTCCTCCGGGCGCTCCCCCGGCATAAAGGCCTTGGTGGCCCGCTTCACGATGGGGCTCTTCAGCGCGAACCGGTTCAGCGTGTTGTTCTGCGCAGCGGCCAGGAGGAGGGAGCGTCCGATCGGCATCTGGGAGTTCGGAGGGAGGTGGGTGAAAGGAGGGGAGCAGGGGACGCCCCGGCAAGACGTCCCCCCACCGTCGTCACAACGCGGCGCCGACGCGTCCCTCCGCGAACACCGGGGCCATCAGCCCGGCGAAAGACCGGCCGTGTGGATCCTGGTTCGCCCGGACCCGGTTCACCATCTCGAGCGCGGTCTCGGTGCAGGGGGGAAGGGCAGCATCACTCACGCCGAGCGGCGTGACCCGCTGCCCCCACTTCACGAGGAGCGAGCAGTAGGTCAACCCGCCGCCGAAGGCCGGCATCAGGAGCCAGCTTCCCGGCGCGACACGCCCCGCCTCGAGCGCCTCCACCAGCGCGACGGGCACGGTCGCCGCGCTCATGTTCCCGTACTTCTGCACGGTGAGCATCACCTTCTCCATCGGGATGCCGGCGTGCTTCGCGACCCCCTCGATGATCCGCAGGTTCGCCTGATGCGGGACGACGAGCCCAACCTGCTCGGCGGTCACGCCGTGGTTGGCGAGGACCTTGGTGGAGGCGGCGGCCATCGCGCCCACGGCGCGCTTGAAGATCACCTGCCCGTCGAAATCCCAGAGGGTATCGCCATAGGTGATGCCGTGGCCGGAGTACCCGCACCCGAAGCCGCGCACTCGCAGCGTCTGGCGCGCCTCCGCGTCGCAGCCGAGGACGGCACCGAGCATCCCCTCCTCCTGCTCGCTCGCCTGCAGCACGACGGCTGCGGCGCCGTCACCGAAGAGGACGGCGACGTTGCGGTTGGACCAGTCCATATAGCGGCTGATGAGCTCCACGCCGATGACGACGGCGTTCCGCACGACGCCGGTGCGGATCATCGACGTCGCGGTGGCGAGCCCGTAGCAGAAGCTCGTACACGCGGTGTTGAGGTCGATGGACGCGGCGCGCGTGGCCCCGAGCGCGAGCTGCACGCCGGACGCGCTGTTGGGGCAGAGCTCCTCGTTGCTGACGCCACCGTAGATGATGAGGTCGACGTCGGCCGGGTCGAGCCCGGCGCAGGCGAGCGCGCGCTGGGCGGCGATGGTCGAGAGCTCCACCGCCGTGACGTGGGAGATGCGGCGTTCCTTCATCCCCGTCCGCGAGGTGATCCACTCGTCGGTGGTGTCGAGGAAGGTCGAGAGGTCGTCGTTGGTGAGGACCGCCGGAGGCATACAGGCGCCCCAGCCGGTGATGGCGGCGAAGGTCATCGATGCGGGGAAAGAAGGATGTGCAGCAGGACAGAACTCACGGGATGACGGCGGTCGCCTCGATCTCCACGAGCGCCTCCGATTCCATCAGGGCCGACACCTCGACGGCGGTCATCGCCGGATAGTGGCGGCCGATCACCTCGCGGTACACCGCGCCGATCTCCTTTGACGCCGCGAGGTAGGCGGCCCGGTCGGTGAGATACCAGGTGAGGCGGACGAGGTGCTCGGGGCGCGCCCCACCGCTCGCCAAGACGGCGACGATGTTCTCGAGCGCCTGGCGCGTCTGCGGCACAAGGCCGCCCGGCACCATCCGCTGCTGGGCGTCCCAGCCGATCTGGCCGGCGACGTGCAGCTGCCGGCCCGTGGCAAGGATCCCGTTCGCGTAGCCCTTCGGTGCGGCCCAACCGTCGGGGTGGAGGATGCGCAGGGTCATCGAGGCTCCTTGAGGCGGAAGCGTTGCAGCTTCCCGGTGTCGGTCTTGGGGAGCGCGGCGGTGAACTCCACGAGCCGCGGATACTTGTACGGCGCGATCGTGCGCTTCACGAACTCCTGGATCTCCACGGCGAGCGCGTCCGAGGCTTGGTGCCTAGCCGCGAGGACGATCACCGCCTTCACCACCTGTCCGCGCTCCTCGTCGGGGACACCCACGACAGCGCATTCGGCGACGGCGGGATGCTGCATCACCGCGGCCTCGACCTCGGGGGCGCCGATGTTGTAGCCGGCGGAGATGATGAGGTCATCGGTGCGCGCTTGGAAAAAGACATAGCCGTCGGCATCCATCAGCGCGGCATCGCCGGTGAGGTTCCAGCCATCCTGCACGTACGTGCGCTGGCGCGGGTCGGACAGATAGCGGCAGCCGGTGGGCCCACGCACCGCGAGGCGGCCGATGGTCCCGGTGGGGACGGGTCGGAGCGTATCATCGAGAATCGCCACCTCGTACCCGGGCACCGGCCGACCGATGGCGCCGGGCCGCACGTCGGCACCGGCCGCGGCGATGAAGATGTGGATGAGCTCCGTCGCGCCGATGCCATCGAGCATCTCGAGCCCCGTGACTTCACGCCAGAGGGTGCGGGTGGCGTCGGGGAGGGCCTCGCCGGCGGAGACGGTGGTGCGCAGCGAGGCGGTCGAGAACCGGCCGGGTTCCTTGCGGATCGCGAGCCCCATCATCCGATAGAACGTGGGCGCGGTGAAGGACACCGTGGCGCGGGTCGCCGCGATGGCGTCGAGCAGCGTCTCGGGGGTCGCCTTCTCGAGGAGCACGGCGCTCCCGCGCGCCGCGAGGGGGAAGCAGAGGAGTCCGCCAAGACCGAAGGTGAAGGCGAAGGGGGGCGTCCCGATGCAGCGGTCCGCCGCCGTGAGCCGGAGCACCTGTGCCGAGAAGCCATCGCACATCGCCAGCACGTCGCGGTGGAAGTGCATACACCCCTTGGGGACGCCGGTGGTCCCGGAGGTGAAGGCGATCAGGCAGACATCGTCGCTCGCGGTGTCCGCGGCGGCGAACGGACGCCGGTGGTGCGCCATCCGGGCCTCGAGACCGACCGTATCCACGGTGCCCCACGCGTGCACGGGGATGCCGCGTTCGGTCGCCGCCTCCTCGAGCTCCGCGAGCAGGCGGGCGTCGCAGAGCGCGGCAGCGCACTGCGCCCGCTCCAGCAGGACGCGCAGTTCCGCGGCGCGGAGAAGCGGCATCGTCGTCACGGCGACGAGACCCGCCTTCATCACGGCGAGCCAGGCGACCGCCATCCAGCGCCCGTTGAAGCCGCGCAGGAGCACGCGATTCCCCGGCACGAGGCCGAGCTCGCTCGTCAGCACGTGGGCGAGCGCGTCGACATCGTCGAGGAGCGCGCCGTAGGTGACCTCGGTCCAGCCGCCGGCGCCGTCGGGCACGACGAGGGCGACCCGATCGGCGTGGCCCTCGCGGATCGCGTCATCGAGCAGCCGCGTCGCGCAGTTGAGGCGCGCGGGGTACGCGTACGGCCCGTCGAGCCGGAGGACCGGCCACTCCGCCATCGGCGGAAGCTGTTCGCGGGACCAGTGGTCGCGGTGGCCACTCGGATGGAGCGTCGTCATCATCCCTCCCGGCGTGCCTTCAGCGTTTCGCGCCCGACGAGGAGGCGCTGCACCTCGCTCGCGCCCTCATAGATGCGCAGCGCGCGCACGTCACGGTAGAGCCGTTCGACCACCCGGCCGACGCGCACCCCCTCGCCGCCGTGGAGCTGGACGGCACGGTCGATCACCTGCTGCGCGAGTTCGGTGGCGCCGAGCTTCGCCATCGCCGCGACCCCGGTGGTGCGACCACCCCGCACGTCGCGCTGCCAGGCGGCGCGATAGGTGAGCAGCGCTGCGGCGTCGAGGTCGGTCGCCATGTCGCCGAGGATGGCCTGGGCGAGCGGCTGGGCGCTGAGCGTCGCGCCGAACATCGCCCGCGCGCTCGCGTGCGCGAGGGTCTCGTCGAGCGCACGCCGGGCGAACCCCACCGCTGCGGCCGCGACCGACACCCGGAAGATGTCGAGCGTACGCATCGCGAGGGCGAACCCTTCGCCCGGGGCACCCAGCCGGTGGGTGTCGGGCACGACGCAACCCTCGAAGGCGAGGCGGGCGATCGGGTGCGGTGACATCACGTCGATCCGCTCGGCCACCACGAGACCCGGGGTGTCGGCGGGGACGAGGAAGCCGGTGATCCCCTTGGCGGGCGCGATGGTGTCGTCGGTGCGCGCGAAGACGCAGTAGACATCGGCGATCCCGCCGTTCGAGATCCACATCTTCTCGCCGTCGATCCGCCAGCCGTCGGCGGTGCGGGTGGCGCGGGTGGTGAGCGCCGCCGCATCGGATCCGGCCCCGGGCTCGGAGAGCGCGAACGCCGCGATGGCCTCGCCGCGTGCCACCTTCGGCAGCCATGCCGCCTGCACCGCCGCATCACCGGCGAGGGCGAGCGCCCCCGACCCGAGCCCCTGCATCGCGAAGGCGAAATCGGCGAGTGCGTGATGGGCCGCGAGCGTCTCGCGGAGCACGCAGAGGGCGCGGGACTCGATCGTCTCACTCGCACCGCCCCACGCGGCGGGGACGGCGTGCCGGAGGAGTCCCGCCGCGCCGAGCGCCCGGACCCAGGCGCGACACGCCGCATCCGCGTCGGTGTCGTCGATGGCCTGCGTCGCCGTCCAGGCCGCGGCCTCCGCGGCCAGCGCGCGGTGACGGTCTTCCAGGAAGGGCCAGTGCAGGTGGTCGGACATCTCAGTTCCCCTCGAAGACCGGACGGCGCTTGGCGGCGAAGGCCTCGTACGCGCGGCGGAAGTCGTGCGTCTCCATCAGGCGCGCCTGCGCCACGGCTTCGAGCTCGAGTGCCGCCTCGAGCCCGACGTTCCACTCCTCCTGCAACATCCGCTTGGTGACGGCGTGCGCGGCGGCCGGTCCGTCGGCGAGCCCGCGAGCCCGCTGCAGCGCCTCGTCCAGGAGCGTCGCCTCAGGCACGATGGCGTTGTAGAAGCCCCAGCGCTCCCCTTCCTCCGCCGAGAATGACCGTCCGGTGAAGAGGAGCTCCGCGGCGCGCCCCTGCCCGATGATCCGGGGGAGCACCGCGCAGGCACCCATGTCGCAGCCGGCGAGCCCGACGCGGGTGAAGAGGAAGGCGGTCGAGGTGCGTGGCGTCGCGAGCCGGAGGTCCGCGGCCATCGCCAGGATCGCGCCGGCGCCGGCCGCCACACCATCCACCGCGGCGATGATCGGCTGTGGGCAGGCCCGCATCGCCTGCACGAGCGCGCCCGTCATCCGCGTGAACTCGAGCAGTTCCGGCGGCGTCATGCGGGTGAGCGGGCCGATGATCTCGTGCACGTCGCCGCCGGAACAGAAGTTGCCACCAGCGCCGGTGAGGACGATCACGCGCACATCGCTCGCGTGTGCAAGCGCGCGAAAGGTGTCACGCAGCTCCGCGTACGACTCGAAGGTCAGCGGGTTCTTCCGCTCGGGGCGCGAGAGGGTGATGGTCGCGACGCGTCCATCAGGCGAGGCCGACCAGGCGAAGTGCATCGGCGTGAGCCCGGCCATCGGCCGACGTGTGCCTGCGATTCCGCCGCCACTGACGCCGACACTCACGCGGCGGCTCCCATCAGCGCCCGCGCCTCCCCCGAGACGGTCGTTCCGGGGAGGCAGTAGGCCAGCACCGCGGCCGCGACCTCCTCCGGCGTCACGAGACGGGCCTGACCGGCGTCCTTCAGGATGGTCGCCACCGCATCAGACGCGGTGATCCCCGTCTTCGCGGAGAGCCGCTCGACGGCGCCGTGCACCATATCGGTGTCGACGTAGCCCGGGCAGACGGCGTTCACCAGCACGCCCTTGGGTGCGCACTCCGCGCCGAGGGCGCGCGTGAACCCCACCTCCGCGTGCTTCGCGGCGGCGTACGCCGTGATGTACGGCGCCCCGGCGAGTCCGGCGATGCTGGCGACGTTCACGATCCGTCCCCAGCCGCGGGCGAGCATCCCGGGCAAGACCGCGTGGGTCGCGTGCACCGGTGCCATCAGGTGCGTGTCGATCATCCGCTGGAAGAGCGCGGCATCCGAGCGCAGGAAGGGTGCGGTCTCCGCGGTCCCGGCGTTGTTGACGAGGATGTCCACCGGGGCGATTGCCTCCGCTTCGGCGCACGCACGTGTGAGCGCGGTGGCATCGAGGATGTCGGCCTGTACGATGTGGACTCGTCGGCCGGTGGCGCGCAGGCTCTCGGCGAGGCCCTCCGCGCTCGACGGCGTCCGGACGCAGAGCGTGAGGTCGGCGCCGGTGGCGGCGAGCTGTCGCGCGATGGCCGCGCCGATGCCTCGGTTGGCACCGGTCACGAGGGCGTGTCGCGTGCGCAACGGACTCATGTGAGTTCTCCAGTGGGTGGGGCGCCCTCGGCGGCGGCACGGGCCGCGCGTTCACGGGCGAGGAGTCGGTCGAGTTGGGCCTTCCCGGCGAGGTATGGCTTCGGCCAGAGCGCGTCGGTGCCCGGATACTCGAGGCGTGCGGCCTCGAGGAGCGTCCAGGCGGGGTTCGCGAGGTGCGGCCGGCCCACGGCGACGAGGTCGGCGCGGCCCGCGGCGATGATTCCGTTCGCCTGGTCGGCGTCGGTGATCGCACCCACCGCGATGGTGGCGATCTCCGCTTCCTGTCGGATGCGGTCGGCGAACGGTGTCTGCCACATCCGGCCGAAGACGGGTCG
>JBMTAR010000012.1:0-18888 GCA_049428925.1 Gemmatimonadaceae bacterium | reverse complement strand
AATGGCGGACGGTGGTGGCCTCACCCAGTGACCGACCCGACGTCGACGCCGTGCTCAGCGACCGCGGTCGGTGTCGAGGATTCGGCTCGCCGCGATAGCCGCCCCGAAACCGTTGTCGATGTTGCAGACGAGCACGCCCGCGGCGCACGAGTTCAGCATCGTGAGGAGCGGGGCGAGCCCCCCGAACGCAGCGCCGTACCCGACACTCGTTGGCACGGCGATCACCGGACAGCGCACCAGCCCGCCGACCACGCTGGGCAACGCGCCGTCCATCCCGGCAATCACAATCACCACCGCGGCATCCGCGAGCGTCTCCCGGCGAGCGAGGATCCGATGGATCCCGGCCACCCCCACATCAGTGATCCGCGCCACGCGATGCCCGATGGCATCGAGCGTCACCGCGCACTCCTCGGCAACCGGGAGGTCACTCGTGCCGGCGGTGACCACCGCGACCGTGCGCGTGGAAGGGCGCGCCGGACGCGTGTCGGCGGCGACGCCCTCCGCCGCCACCGCGGGCGCGGTACGCAGCAGCACCGTACGCCCGACGGTGTTCACCTCGACGGCCGGGAACCGCGCACGCAGGGCCGCCTGCCCCTCGGTGGCTACGCGCGTCGCCAGGAAGCCATCCCCGTGCGCCTCGAGACGCTCGCAGATCGCGACGATCTGCTCCGGCGACTTCCCCTCCCCGAAGACGACCTCCGGGTAACCCTGCCGGAGCGCCCGGTGCGTATCCACGCTCGCGACGCCGATCTCCTCGACCGGCGCGGCATCGAGCTGACGGAGCGCCGCCTCGACGGCGAGCTGACCGGCGGCGACCTGTTCGAGCAGCGCGGTCGCGCGGTCGCGCCTCATGCGGCCTCTGCCTCGTGTGCCGCGCCGCTCGCGACGTACGCGCGAAAGATTCCCTCGACCTCCGCGAAGTCATTCACCGCATGCAACTGCTTGCGCAGCTCCGCCGAGTGCGGCAGCCCCTTCACGTACCAGCCCAGATGCTTGCGGAACTCGATGGCGGCGCCGATCGGGTCGGGCTCGTACGCCTGCACCATCCGGGCGTGCGCGAGCGCGACCTCAAACCGCTCCTCGACCGTCGGCGCAGCGGGCACCGGCTGCCCATCGAGCAGCGCCCGGGCCTGCCGGAAGATCCACGGCTGACCGAACGAGCCGCGGGCGATCATCACGCCGTCACACCCCGTCTCGCGCCGCATCCGCGCCGCGTCTTCGGGCGTCTTGATATCCCCGTTCCCGATGACGGGGATCTCGAGCGCCGCCTTCATCGCCGCGATCTCCTCCCAGCGCGCATGCCCCGAATACATCTGCGTGCGGGTGCGCGGATGGAGCGCGATCGCCTTCACGCCCGCGTCCTGACACCGCAGGCCGATGGTGACAGGGTCTCGCATCTCCTCGCTCCAACCGCTCCGCACCTTGCACGTCACGGGCAGATGCGTCCCCTGCACGACGGCGCGGATGATCTCCTGCACGAGACCGAGGTCCTTGAGGCACCCCGACCCGCCGTTGCGGCGCACGACCTTCTTGACCGGACACCCGAAGTTGATGTCGATGTAATCCGGCTGGAACACGTCGGTCACGAACGCCGCCGCCTCACGCATCGCCACGGGGTCGGCCCCGAAGATCTGGACACCGATCGTCCGCTCGTCCGCGCCGAAGCGGAGCTTCGACATCGTCGCCTCGTTCTCCCGACGGATGCCCTCCGCGGAGAGAAATTCCGTCACCACGACGTCAGCCCCCCAGGCGCGACAGAGACGCCGGAACGGCGATTCGGACACCCCCGCCATCGGGGCGAGGAAGAGGGGAACATCGTGGGTGACGGGGTACGGAAACCGCATCCACGAACTATAAGGACCTGACGCAACTCGTTGCAACACCACACGTTGACACCTCTCCGGGCACCGGATAGGTTCGCAGGATGGAACTCCGTGAATTCTTTTCCGAAGACGCCGTCGCGCTCGACCTTCAGGGCGAGAGCAAGGACGACATCCTCCGGGAGCTCATCGGGCTCCTCCGCCTCGACGAGAAAGACGAGGCGACGCTCTACAAGATGCTGAAGCGGCGTGAAAATCTCGGATCCACCGGGATCGGGCGAGGGATTGCGATCCCCCACTGCCGCTCCCTCGTGGTGAACAAGCTGCGCGTGGCCTTTGGCCGAAAGGCGACGGGGCTCGATTTCAAGGCGATCGACGGGCATCCCGTCCGCTGCTTCTTCCTCATCGTCGCGCCGCCCCTTGAGGTCTCCAACCAGTATCTCCCCGTGCTGGGGAAGATCGCCCAGTTTTCGAAGGAATCCGACGTGCCGGACCGTCTGCTGACGGTCACCTCGCCCGCGGAGTTCATGGCGCTGCTGCAGGAGAAGGGCGTCTAACGCTGCCACCGGCGGCGCCACAGGGCACTCACTCGCCCCCACCGGCGGTCCTGAACGCTCGTCAACGTTGACGAGACGCAACCGTTCTCGGCGCGCCTTGCGCGCCGAGTTACCGGATGGCGGGATGATCGAGCGTCACACGCGCCACCGGACGCCGGAGCTTGGTCCGCACACGCGCCAGCTGCAGCACCGCCGCGGTCGATAACCCGGCGGAGAGCCCCCACCACAGCCCTGCCGCCCCGAGCCCAAGCGGGAACGCGAGCGCCCACGAGAGCGGAACGCCGATCCCCCAGAAGCTCAGCACGTGCAGCACCATCGCGGCCGTGGTATCACCCGCCCCGCGTAGGATGCCAGAGGCGACGGCCTGCATCCCGTCGAACACCTGAAAGAGCCCGGCGATCGGCAGCAACCCCGCCGCGATGAGCACGACGGCCGCATCGGCGGTGTAGAGCCGAGCGAACACCCCGGGGGCGACAAGCAGCACCACCCCCATCACCGCCATAAACCCAACCCCGAGCGCGAGCGCGGCGACCGCATCACGCTGTGACGCCGCGGTGTCGCCGGCCCCAATCGCGTGGCCGACCATCACCGAGGCCGCGCTCGCCACGCCGAGTGGCACCATGAAGGTGGTCGACGCGAGGTTCAGCGCGATCTCGTGCCCCGCGAGCGTCGCGGTCCCCATCCACCCCGCCATGATCGTCACCAGCCCGAACGCGTTCACCTCGGCAAAGAACTGCAGGCCGATCGGGATGCCGATCGCCAGCATCCGCCCGAGCGGCGCAAATGCGAAGCTCTCCCGGCGCCACTGCGTGAGGATCGGCCCGAGCGCCGGCCAGGCGGTCCAGAGGAGGCACGCGAGCATCGCCCACCGGGCGATCGACGTGGCCTGCGCCGAGCCGATGGAGCCACCCGCCACGACCCCGAGGTGCCCGAAGATGAACACCCAGTTGAGCGCCACGTTCAGCACGTTCCCGACCAGCACGGCGAGCAACACCGGCCGCATCAGATGCTTGGCCTGCAACACCTGCCGTAGCGCGACGAAGAGATAGAACGGGAGCAATCCCGGGAGGCTCCACCACACGAAACGGGCCGCCGCAGGGGTGACCTCGGCTGGCTGGCGCATCAGCGTGAACAGGCGTTCCGACGGGAGCGCGGTCAGCGCGACGAGCAAAGTCACCAGCAGGGCGAGGAGCAACCCGCGCTGCACGCCGCGCGCCACCCCTTCCTCATCCCCCGCGCCGACAGCCTGCGCCACGACCGGATCGATCGCGAGGAGCACCCCGATCCCAGCAATTCCCGTGAGGTGGAAATACAGGTTTCCGAGCCCACCGGCCGCGAGCTCGGCCGCGGAGACCCGGCCGAGCATGACGACATCGACGACCCCCATCAGCTGCTGTCCGAGGCTGACGAGCACGATCGGCCCGGCGATCGCCAGCATCTCCCGCAACTCAGCGCGCGTCGGCCGGAGCCGCGCGAGCCGACTCAGCACCGGGTCACTCCCACTCGATGGTCGCGGGCGGCTTGGAGCTCACGTCGTACACGACGCGATTGATCCCAGGGACCTCGTTGATGATCCGGTTCGAGACGCGCGCCAGCACCTCGGTCGGGAAGGGGAACCAGTCCGCGGTCATCCCGTCAGTGCTCGTCACCGCACGGAGCGCGATGACGTGCTCGTACGTCCTCCCGTCGCCCATGACTCCCACCGAGCGGACGGGGAGGAAGACGGCGAAGGCCTGCCAGATCTCGTTGTACAACCCCGCCGCGCGGATCTCCTCCAGGTAGATCGCATCCGCCCGACGCAGCGTCTCCACGTTGACCGGGTCGACGGCGCCGAGCACGCGGATGGCGAGCCCGGGGCCGGGGAACGGATGCCGGCCGACCATTTCCTCGGGGAGGCCGAGCTCGCGCCCGACGTTCCGGACCTCGTCCTTGAACAGCTCACGCAGCGGCTCGATGAGCTGGAACGTCATATCAGGCTTGAGTCCGCCGACGTTGTGGTGTGTCTTAATCGTCGCGCTGGGCCCGCCCTTGGCGCTCACCGACTCGATGACGTCAGGATAGAGCGTCCCCTGCACGAGAAACTTCGCGTCCTTCCCCGCCTCAGCGGAGGCATCCTCGAAGACGTCGATGAACGTGTGACCGATCGCCTTCCGCTTCTTCTCGGGATCATCGAGCCCCTGCAATGCACCGAGGAACCGCTCCTCCGCCCGCACCGTGATCAACCGGATGCCGAGGTGCTGCCCCATCGTCCGCTCCACCTGTTCACGCTCGTGCAGCCGCAGGAGGCCCGTGTCCACGAAGATGCAGGTCAGCTGGTCGCCGATCGCACGATGCACCAGCGCGGCCGCCACCGAGGAATCCACGCCGCCCGAGAGCCCGCAGATCACCTGCGCATCCCCGACGAGCGCCTTGATCCGGGCCACCTCCTGCTCGATGAAGTGCCCCGGCGTCCAGTCCGGTGTACACCCCGCGATGCCGAAGAGGAAGTTCTGGATGATCTCAGCGCCACGGACGGTGTGCGCCACCTCCGCGTGGAACTGGACGGCGTGGATCGGCTTAGTCGCGTGCCGGAAGGCGACGACAGGATTCCCCTCGCTCGACGCGGTGAGGACGTACCCGGGCGGGACGGTCTCGACGTGATCCCCGTGGCTCATCCAGACGACCGAGCGCTCGCCGACGTCGAAGCCGGCGAAGAGCCCACTCGACTCCTTCACGATGACCTCCGCGCGCCCGTACTCGCGACGCCCGCCACCCTTCACCGCCCCGCCCACCGTCTGGGCGATCCACTGCATCCCATAGCAGACCCCGAGCACCGGTGCGACGTCGAGAATGGCGGGGTCAAAGGTCGGCGCCCCCTCGTCGGTCACCGAACTCGGCCCCCCCGACAGGATGATCGCGGTCGGCTGCCAGGCGCGGATCCACTCCAGGGACCGACTCGGTGGGTGGATCTCCGAAAAGACGCGCGCCTCGCGCACACGCCGCGCGATGAGCTGCGTGAACTGCGAACCGCAGTCAAGGATCAGTACACGGGACGTCACCGGGTCCACTCCGTGGGATCGAGCGTGATTACCTCGACCGCCTTGGTGTCGAGGTCGATGATGGCGGCGGTCGGCGTGCCAAACAGCCAGCCGCACGCCTCGCCCGGATTCACGAGCAGGGTCTCGCCGCGCTGTTCGACGGACACGACGTGCGTGTGGCCGTGCACGACGACGTCGTGGGCGTTGATGGAGCCCTCATGCACGTCGGCGAGGTCGTGGACCAGCAGGACCTTCACCGCTCCGAACGTCACCGAGTGTGGGGACTCGAAGAGCTCCTGCCCCATCCCCTGCTCCGCGAAGGCCTGGAGCCCAGCGCGATCTCCGTCGTTTCCGCCGAAGACCCCCGCCATCGCGACGTTCTGGTCGCGGAACGGGAGCAGCACGAACGGCGCGCAGAAGTCCCCGGCGTGCAGCACCATCGTCACCCCGCGCGCCACCATCTCGCGCAGCAATGCAGCGACCGCGGGGACGCGGTCGTGCGAGTCCGACATCACCCCGATGCGCATCAGTCCCGCCTCCAGTCCGGCGCCGCCACGTCGTGGCGCGCCAGATCGTCATAGGTCTCCCGCGTGGTCACCACCGCCCACCGCGCGCCGTCGACCATCACCTCCGGCGCCTTCGGCCGGGCATTGTACTGCGACGCCATCACCGAGCCATACGCCCCCGCCGCGTGGACGGCGAGCAGGGCACCCGCCTCGACGACCGGCATCGATCGCTGCAACGCGAGGAAATCCCCGGTCTCGCAGACCGGCCCCACCACGTCGACGAGCTCCTCCCCGTGAGCGGGCAACACCGGCTCAATCTCGTGATATGCGTCATAGCGCGAGGGCCGGACCAGTTCGGTCATCCCGGCATCGCAGACGAGCGTCGTTCGCCCGCCGTTCCCCTTCCGGTACAGCACGCGTGTCACGAGCATCCCGGCGTCGGCGATGACGAAACGCCCCGGTTCGATGAGCAGCGACACGCCGAGCGCGGCCGCGGCCCCGCCGACGATCGACGCGTACGCGGCGAGATCCGGCGCGGCCTCATCGCGATACCGCACGGGGAGCCCGCCGCCGACATCCAGATACCGCAGCTCGGCCCCGATCGCACGAAGCGCGCGCCCCAACTCGACGAGCCCCTCCGCGCCGTGCCGATATGCCTCCAGCGAGAGGAGCTGCGACCCCACGTGCATATCAAGCCCGACGAGCCGCAGGTGCGGCGACGCGAGCGCCTGTTCCCCGGCGGCAAACGCCTCGCCAATCGGGATGCCGAACTTGTGGCCCTTCTCGCCGGTCGCGATAAATCGGTGCGCGTTCTCGACGTCGACCTCGGGATTCACCCGCAAGCCGACCGGCGCAACGACACCGAGCGCCGCGGCGATCTCCGCGACGAGAGCCAGCTCCGCGGGGGACTCGACGTTGATGAGCTTGATGCCGCCGATGAGCGCCTCGCGGAGCTCGTGCACCTGCTTCCCCACGCCGCCGAAGAGGATGTCGTCAGGCGCGAACCCGGCGCGCCGGGCCCGGTCAAGCTCGCCGCCGGAGACCACATCGACTCCGGCGCCGGTCGAGCGAACGACCTCGAGGACGCCGCGACAGGCGTTCGCCTTCATTGCAAAATGAATCCGATGCGGGATGCCCTGGAGCGCCGACGTGAGAGCGTCGAGCTGCGCGCGTATCCGCGCGGCCGAATACACGTAGAACGGCGTCCCCACCGCGTCGGCCAGCCGCGGAAGCGCGACCGCGTCGGCGTGCATGACGCCGTCGACGCGCCCGAAGCTCATCAGTACGCCTTGGCCCAGATGACTTCGTGCCGAGCCGGCTCGCCCGTGACGAGGCAGGTCGTCGGCGCCTGGGCCGTGCGGAACTCGGGATCGGGGATGCACCGGATGGTCGCCTTGGTCTCCTCCTTCACCAGGGCCTCGACCGCCGGGTCGCCGTTCCAGCCAGCGTACACGAACCCGCCCGGCCCCTCCATGATCTCCTTGAACTGCGCGTACGAGGTCACGTTTCGATGCGAATTCGCCTCGCGGCGAGCCTTGGCGGCGGCGAGCAGGTCGGACTGGATTGTGTCGAGGAGCCGCGCCACGGCCTCCGGGAGCCCGGCCATCGGGAGCGCGGCCTTGGCGCGCGTATCGCGCCGGGCGGAGAAGACCGAGCCCTTCTCGAGGTCCTTCGGCCCGATCTCGAGCCGCAGCGGGATGCCGCGCATCTCGTGCTCGTAGTACTTGGCGCCCGGCTTGATCCCCTCGCGCGCATCGACCAGCACGCGGAGGCGATCGGTCGCGCCGCGGCCGGTCCACTGCGTGAGCTCGTCCCGCACCTTGTACGCCGCCTCCACCACGCGCGCCTTCTCCTCGTCCGACTTGTAGATGGGGATGATCACCACCTCCACCGGCGCGAGCCGCGGCGGGCAGACGAGGCCATTGTCATCCGAGTGCGTCATGATGAGCCCGCCGACCATCCGCGTCGAGACGCCCCACGACGTGTTCCACGCGTGCGACATCCCCCCCTGCTCGTCCTGGAAGGTCAGGTCGAACGCCTTGGCGAAGTTCTGCCCGAGATTGTGCGAGGTCCCCGCCTGCAGCGCCTTGTTGTCCTGCATCATCGCCTCGCACGAATACGTGCGCAGGGCGCCGGCGAACTTCTCGCTCTCGGTCTTCTGGCCGGTCACCACCGGCATCGCGATCCACCCCTCCATGAACTCGCGGTACACGCCGAGCATGCGCCGCGTCTCCGCCTCGGCCTCGTCGTGCGTGGCGTGGGCGGTGTGCCCTTCCTGCCACAGGAACTCGAGCGTCCGCAGGAAGAGCCGTGTGCGCATCTCCCAGCGCACCACGTTCGCCCACTGGTTCATCAGGATGGGGAGGTCGCGATACGACTGCACCCACTTGGCGAACATGTGGTAGATGATCGTCTCAGACGTGGGCCGCACGACGAGCGGCTCCTCCAGCGCCTTTCCGCCCCCGTGGGTCACAACCGCCGTCTCCGGCGCGAAGCCTTCGACGTGCTGCGCCTCCTTCTGCAGGAAGCTCTGCGGGATGAACAGCGGGAAGTACGCGTTCTGGTGACCGGTGGCCTTGAACATGTCGTCCAGTGCGCGCTGCATCCGCTCCCAGATGCCATAGCCGTTGGGCCGGATGACCATCGAGCCCTTCACGGGCGAATAGTCGGCGAGCTCGGCGCGGAGCACGAGCTCGTTGTACCAGGCGCTGAAGTCGTCGGCGCGCGTCGTCAGCTTCTTGTCGTCAGCCATTCGTCTCTCGGGCGGTCGCGCGCTGCTCGGCCAGCCAGTCGCGCAACGCCTGCAGGGTCGTCGCATCCCCGGCGAGGGTCGCCGCGGGGTCCATCACGTGTGTCGGAGCATCCTTCATCCGGCCCAAGATCGAGGTCACCTCGATCCGACCATCCTCGCGCACGCCGATCACCGCGGCGGCACCCGCCTTCCTCGCGCCGTCCACCTGATTGCGCGTGGCCTGCGAGAGGAACCGCTCGGCGTTGAGGCCGTGGTTCACGCTAAAGCCGGCCCCCCGGAGCGCGCTCACCAGCCGGAGCGCCTCGGCGTAGGGACGGCCGACCGCTCCATTCCCCGCCACGAGGTAGAGGTCCGCTCCGTCGGCCCCTGGGGCTGGGAAAAGCCCACGGTCGGCGAGCAGCTCACCCAGCACCACATCCCCCATCCCGAAGCCGAGCGCGGGGAGATCGGTCCCGCCGAGGGACTTGAGGAGGGTGTCATACCTCCCACCGCCGCAGATGGCGCGGAGCTCCCCCTTGGCATCGAAGAGCTCGAACACGATCCCTGTGTAGTAGGCGAGCCCACGAACAATGGAGAGGTCCAGATCCACCCACGCGCCGAAGCCCAGCGCCTCCAGGTGCTCTAGGTAGCGCCCGAACCGCTCCACGTGCTCCGCCGCGGCTGGCGCCGCGCCGAACTCGGCCCGGACGGCGTCGAAGGTCGTGCCGGCAGCCAGTCCGAGGACCCGCTCCACCTGGGTCGGGGTGAGCCCGGCGGCCGTGAGCTTCTCCGCCGACACCTCGCGCGGCTGCCGCGCGATCTTGTCCACCACCGCGTACACAGCGGGGATCTGCGCCTCGGTGACCCCGAGCGTCGTCAGGATGCCACCGAGGAGCCGGCGGTCGCTCACCCGCGCGCGGACATCGACGGCGGTCAGCCCGAGCTCGCGCATGATGTCGATCGCGGCGCCGAGCAGCTCGGCGTCCGCCACCTCGCTCGATTCGCCGACGATATCGACGTTGAGCTGGTAGTGCTCGCGGAGTCGCCCCCGCTGCGCCCGCTCGTAGCGGAACAGCTGAGGAATGGAGAACCAGCGAACCGGTTTCCGGAGCGCATTGGCCCGCGCCCCGACCATCCGGGCGAAGGTGGGGGTCATCTCGGGACGGAGCGCGACCTCCCGTCCCCCTTTATCGGTGAAGTTGTACAGCTGGGCGACGATCTCATCCCCGCTCTTCCGGGTGTAGAGGTCGAGGGGCTCCAGGGGGGGGCCGTCGTATTCGACGAAGGCGTACCGGCGCGCGACGGCCCGCCAGGCCTGGAAGATGTGGGCTCGGCGGGCCAGCTCGTCGGGATAGAAATCGCGGAAGCCTGGAAGGGCCGCACCACTCATCCGGGAAAGCTACCCGGTGGCCGGATTCACCTGCAACCGCGCCATCGCGTCGCCGACGGTGTGGAAACTCCCCGTCACGAGGACGGTCTCCCCTCGCGAGGGGGCGAGGGACAGTGCCGCGTCGAAGTCCGGGACGAGCTCCGCGGCCCAGCCAGCATCCCTGGCGTACCGCCACGCGACCTCGGCGTCCCAAGCCCGGCTCGCCGGCGCCGTTGGGGCATTCGTCAGCACGAAATGGTCCACCACCGGGGCGAGCGCCTCCAAGATCCCCCGCCAATCCTTGTCACCGAGGACGCTCACCAGGGCCACGACCGGCCCGGCCGGCGCGACCGCCCGCAGCGTGGCCGCCGAGACGAGCGCCCCATCGGGATTATGCGCGACATCGAAGATCCACGGGCCGTGACGGGAGAATCGACCCGCGAGGCGGAGGTCGGCCAGCAGCGGAGCCGCCGCCTCGGGGGCGACGTGCAAGGGGGCCGGGAGCGCATCGAGCATTGTCAGGGCCACCAGCGCGTTGCTCGCCTGATGGCGGCCCCGCAGTCCCATCACCACGTCGAGAGGCTCACCCCCCGCACGATCCCAGCGGAACCGGGTCCCTGCCCCCGTCGCCTCGACCTGCGTGGGATGACCTTCCTCCGCTACTACCCGAACCGGCGTCGCGCCACGGCGAACCGCCTCAGCCGCGAGGATGGCGCGAATCTCCGCGTCCGGCTCCCCGACCACGGCCGGCCGACCGGGTTTGTAGATCCCCGCCTTCTCCGGCGCGATCTGCGCGCGGGTGGTCCCGAGGAATTCCATATGGTCCAACCCGATCCCCGTCACCCCCGCGACGAGCGGATCGACCACGTTGGTCGCGTCGAGCCGTCCCCCCAGCCCCGTCTCGATCACCGCCACGTCCACGCACGCCTCGGCGAAGAGCTGGAAGCCCATCGCGGTCGTGGCCTCAAAAAAGGTCGCCCCGAGCCGTTCGACCGTAGGCGTCCACCGGTCAAGGAAGTCGACGATCGCCGCCTCGCCCGCCGGTCGGCCGTCGATCAGGAACCGCTCTCGGAAATCCACAAGGTGCGGCGAGGTGTACTTCGCCACCCGCCATCCGCGCCGGCGCAGGACGTGCTCGAGTGCCGCGCAGACACTCCCCTTCCCGTTCGTCCCCGCGACGTGAAGCACCGGGACGCGCCGATGGGGGTCACCGAGCGCCTCGAGCAGCCTCTCCACCCGGTCGAGCCCGAGCCGCCACTGCCCCGTCGTCCGCGCAAAGAGGGCGTCGAGCGCGGCGCGATAGTCGGTGCCGCTCAGGAGGTCGCCCACCCCGTCGCCGCAGGCTTCCCGCTCATATGCCGCAGGAGCTGGCCGATGGTCCGCTTCAGCTGGTGCCGGTGCACCACCCGGTCCACCATCCCATGCTCGAGGAGGAACTCCGCCGTCTGGAACCCCTCCGGCAAATCCTGCCCGAGGGTCTGCTTGATGACGCGCGGCCCGGCGAACCCGATGACCGCCCCCGGCTCCGCGAGAATCGCATCCCCGAGCATCGCGTACGATGCGCTGACGCCGCCGGTGGTGGGGTTGGTGAGTACGGAGACATAAGGGATCCGACGCTCCGCCAGCTGGGAGAGCACCGCCGAGGTCTTGGCCATCTGCATCAGCGAGAGCACCCCCTCCTGCATCCGGGCCCCGCCGGAGCAGGAGAGCAGGATGAGCGGCCACTTCTTCTCGAGGGATCGGTTCCCGAGCCGGGCAATCTTCTCGCCCACGACGGACCCCATCGAGCCCCCCATGAAGGCGAAGTCCATCACCCCAAGATTCACGGGGGTGCGGTCCATCTGGCCGGAGACCGTCAGGATCGCATCATGGGGCCCCGCCCCCTTCCGGGACTTGGCGAGCCGGCCTGGATAGTCCGGGAACCCCAGCGGATCCACCGAGGACACCTCCTCGTCCTTCTCGTCCGCCGTCCCCTCATCGAGGAGGAGGGCGGCGTACTCGTGCGCCCGGAACCGCCGATGGTGGTCGCAGGCGGGGCAGACGTTGTGATTGCGGTCGAACTTCTCCGCAATGTCCGTATGCCCGCAGGCCTCGCACTTCTCCCATGCATCCTTGGGGATCTCGAGGCGCTCCCCCCGGGGACGGAGGGGCTTCTTTTCCTTCCGGAACCATGCCATGGACGGAAAGCTGGACAGAGCGGGGGGGGCCAGGCAAGCAGGCCGACGGCTCTCTAGAGCTGGTCGGCCCGCCCGCGTCCCTCCGACGAGATCAGCAGGAGAATCCCCACGGAGAGCCAGCTCGCCAGCATGAAGGACCCGCCGTACGAGAAGAACGGGAGCGGAATCCCGGTGATGGGCATCAGTCCGACGGTCATTCCGACGTTCACCATCAAGTGGGTGAACCACGCCGACGTGAGCCCGAAGGCGACCAGGGAGGCAAAAGGCGTCGACGATCGGACCGCCACCCGGATGGTGCGTAGGAGCAGCGCTGCGAACAGCGCCAGAGCGATTGACACCCCGAGGAAGCCGAGCTCCTCCGCCACCACGGGGAAGATGAAGTCGGTCTGTTGCTCCGGCAGGAAGGCGAGACGCTTCTGCGACCCGAGCGTGAAGCCCTTCCCGAACAATCCCCCCGACCCGATCGCCACCTGGGACTGGATCAGATGGTACCCGGAGGCCCGTGGATCGCTCGACGGATCGAGGAAGACGAGCAGGCGTCGCTGCTGATACGGATCGAGTCGGTTCCAGAGCAGCGGCGCGAGGACGCCGAGCACCAAGTTCCCGGCAACGACGACCACGCCCTCCCATCGGGCCGGCCGCACGAGGGCGAGGACCGCCAGCAGCACAAGGAACCAGGCCCCCCAGAGCCCGGTGCTGAAGGCGAGGATGAGGCTGATGCCCGGACTCGCGGCGAGCAGCAGGAGCCACCAGCTCACTCCGGCCCAGAACAGCATCGCGTAATAGATGCCGATGAAGACGATCCCCGTCCCGAGGTCGGGCTGCGCCATGATCAGCAGCCAGGGGATGCCCACGACCGTGGCGGAAGGGATGAGTTCGAAGAGCGTGGCCGGCGCCCGGCGCGCGGCACCCAGCACGTGGGCCAACATGAGCACCACCGCGATCTTCGCGAGCTCGGAAGGCTGACCGAGCCGGACCCCCCCGACGGCGAGCCAGCTCTTGGTGCTCGCGGCGGTGCCGGCACCCTTGCCGATGAAGATCAGGAGGAGCAGGAGCGCACAGGCCGCGACGTAGCCCGGGACGCTGACCGCCTCGAGCAGCCGACTGCTCAGTCGCGTGATCACGTAGCCGGCCATCACGCCGAGCACCACCCACGCGAGCTGGATCCGCCACAGCCCCTCGACGAAGGTGGGCACGTCGGTCTGCCCTGCCGAATACACCATCGACAGCCCGAACGCGGTCAGCAGCAGGGCCACGAGGGCCAGCGGCCGATCCGCCGGCAACCGGAGCGAGCGGATCATCCCTCCGTCTCCGGCATCGCGACCACCTCGCGCTTGAGGTAGTGCTCCATGATGCGCGTCGCGATGCGCGCGGCACGCGACCCGTGGAGCCCGAACTCAAGCATCACCGCAACGACGATCGTCGGGGCCTCCGCCGGCGCATAGCCGACGAACCAGGCGTGATCGCGGCGGATATCCGCCGCGTTCTGCGCCGTGCCGGTCTTCCCCGCGACCGTGATCCCCTCGAGTCGCGACCCGGCGGCAGTCCCCGCGCCCACGACCGCCGCCAGCGCCTCCTGGATCCCCTGCATCTGCTTGGGCGTCAGCGCGAAGAGGGGCGCCCGGGCCTCCGACGCCCCGACGATCATCGGCTGCGCTGCGGTGCCATCGGTCGCGAGCGCCGTGTAGAAGCGCGCCATATTGGCCACGGTCTGGGAATGCTCCCCCTGCCCGATGGAAAGATTCAGCGTGACCGCGTTGCTCCACCCACGCGGCCCGAAGCGGCGGTCGTAGTACTCGCGTGCGGGGTCGGTCGGGTAGAGGGGTCGGTTCTCCGACGGCAGATCGATCCCGGAGCGCTGTCGGGCACCGAGCCTGAGCCCGCCCGCGATCAGGCGCTGGAGCCCGATCTTCAAGCCCAGCTGATAGAAATACGTGTCGCATGAATGCTGGATGGCGCCGGCGAGCGTGACGTCGCCATGGCCCTTCGGATCCCAGCACCGGAAGTAGCGGTTGCCGTACTGGAAGCCACCGCGACAGGGCGTGGCCATCCGATCGTCGATGTCGACGAGCCCCGCCTCCATCGCAGTGATCGCGGTCGCGAGCTTCCAGATGGACCCCGGCGGATACGTCCCCTTGATCGCCTTGTTGTAGAGCGGACGGCGCGGATCGGACTGCAACGCGTTCCAATAGCTGCGGGGGATGCCGCCGGTGAATCGGTTCGGGTCGAAGGTCGGCGCGGAATGCAGGGCCAGCACCTCACCGGTCTGGGGCACCATCGCGACGACGCCGCCGATCAGCGAGTCGCCGAAGATCCCCGCGATGAATCGCTGCAGGTCGAGGTCGAGGTTGGTCCGCAACGCCTCGGGCGACGCGGGGGCGACATCGCCGCGGGCGCGGTCCCGGACCATCCGCCCGCGCGCATCGACCTCGACGAAGCGGACCCCTTCCCGCCCCCGGAGCCGGTCCTCGTACTGCTTCTCGAGGCCGTCCTTCCCGATCTGCTGCCCCGCCTTGTAGCCGGCGAAGGTCGTATCGTCGAGTTCACGGTCGCTGATCTCGCCGGTGTAGCCCACAAGCGCGGAGACGACGGAACTGTCGGGATACCAGCGCTTCGGCGCCGATTGGATGATCAGTTCGGGGAATTCGAGCCGACGCTCCTCGAGCGCCGCGACAAGACGGAACGGCGCGTCGGTGAAGAGCACCACGGGGCGGGACGCATCGTGCCGATAGCGGCGGATCGCGCCCCCGACCTGCTCGGGCGTCACGGGGCTCAAGGCACCGATCCGTTGCATCATCTCGCGCACGGCCCGTTCCGTGCGCGCGAGATACGAGACGGTGTAGCTCGGCACATTCTCCGCGATGACGGCGCCCTTCCGGTCGAGGATCATCCCGCGCGCCGCGGGCAGCGGGACCTCGCGGAGCCGGTTGTCCTCCGCGGCGAGGCGGAAGCGCGCGTACTCAATCACCTGCGCCCGGAAGAACGCGGCGAGGAGCACGCTCAACGCGAGGACCACGAGGCCGGAGGCGAGCTGCGCCCGCCGTTGCACCTCGTTCGGCTGGAAACTCATCGTCGCCCTCGTCGCCGGTCGGCGGGCGGCGGGAGGAGGCGCAGCGCGAACACCCCGACGACCGTCGTGACGACCGCCCCGAGCGGTGCCCACAGAACCAGGCGCACGAGCAGCTCGGTGCCGTGGAGCCGCCCCGCCACGAGGACGGCGAGGACGTCCGACACCACGCGCGCAACGGCGAGCACGGCGGCGGTGGCCGCGAGCCGTTCCTCGAAGGCGCCGGCCGAGAGCCGCGCCACCCCATAGGCCACCACGCTGAGCGCGAGCGCCGAGGCGCCGAAGGCGTCCGGCGCGGTGGAATCCCGGAGCACGCCGAACACGAATCCGGTCAGCGCGGCGACCCCAGGTCGCACCCGTCCGGCGACCGCGACCACCGCAATCAGCAGCAGGTCGAGCACGCCGCGGCCATCGAGCATCGGCAGCACGGTGAGGTCAAGCAGCACCAGCGCCGTGATGCCCACGACGAGTCCGAGGGAGCGACGTTCCATCACCGGCGCCAGACCGTGTCGAGCCCCGCCGCGACGCGCGGCGCGCGAAGCACGAGCACCCCCGTCATCGCAGGGAGCGGCACCGCCGGGGTCAGGAGGTAGCTCCGCACCCACCCGCCTTCATCGGACAGCACCCGCAGCACCGTCCCGACCGGCACCCCCGCCGGGAAAACACCGCCCAACCCGGAGCTGACGATCGACGTCCCCGGCGGGAGCAACGTCCGGAACGGCACCCCGGTGAGCTCGAGCAAGCCTTCGCCACCGCGATTCGACGCGTGCGACGTAACGATGCCGACGGCAGCCCCGTCGGCGCTCATCGCACTGACTCGGAAATCCGGATGCGCCCAGGTGAGCATGACGGAGGACCGAGCGTCCACCGTCGCGACGACCCCGGCCACACCGGCCGCCGTGACCACAGGGCTCAGCGGGGCGACACTGTCCCGAGCGCCAACCGAGAGCAGGCGCGTCGCCGCACCGCCCGGTGTCGACGCCGGCAGGGCCTCCGCCGCGACGTAGCCCCACGCCACCCGCGGGGCGAGGCCCAGCAGTCCACGCAACGCCGCGTTCTCCGCGGCGAGGCCGACGGCATCCTGCGCGAGGCGGGTGAGGCTATCGGTCGCACGACGCAGGGCGCTCGCCTCACGGAGCGCCCGCTCGGAGCGCGTGACCGAGGACTGCCCCGCGAGGAGCGGCGCGACGAAAGTCTCGCGGATGGCCTGGGCAATCGGCTCGCGCCGAACCGGGGCGAGCATCCGAAGCGTCAGCGCGGCGAGGACACACGCCACGACGAGCGCGGTGTCCAGCCGGTCGTTCGAGCGGGCGCCGCGTGCCACGCGTCGCGGCGGCTCAGCTCGTGAGCACCGACCAGTACCGCTCCTCGTCGTCGAGGATGCGGCCCGTCCCACGCACCACGCAGGTCAGCGGATCCTCATCGACGTGGATGGGGAGCCCCGTCTCCTGCGTTAGCAGCACGTCGAGCCCCCGCAGCAGCGCGCCTCCGCCCGTCATCACGATGCCCCGATCGACGATGTCGGAGGCGAGCTCCGGCGGCGTGATCTCGAGCGCGCGGCGCACCGCATTCACGATCTGCTGCACCGGCTCCTGCACCGCCTCGCGGATCTCCGCCGAGTGCACCCGCACCGTCTTCGGGATGCCGGAGACGAGGTCGCGCCCCTTCACCTCCATCTCGCGCTCCTCCCCGAGCGGCGCCGCGGATCCGATCTGGATCTTGATCTGCTCGGCCGTCGGCTCGCCGATGAGGAGGTTGTAGCTCTTCCGCATGAACTGCACGATGCTCGTGTCGAGCTCGTCGCCACCGGTGCGGATCGACGTGTCGGAGACGATCCCCGAGAGTGCGATCACCGCGATCTCCGTCGTCCCGCCGCCGATGTCGATCACCATGTTCCCCGTCGGCGTGTCGACCGGGAGACCGACGCCGATCGCGGCCGCCATCGGCTCCGCGACCATGAAGACCTCCTTCGCGCCGGCGCCGAGCGCGGAGTCGCGCACCGCGCGCCGCTCGACCTCCGTGATGCCGGACGGGACGCAGACGATCACGCGCGGCTTCACACGGAAGACGTGATTCTTGATAATCAGCTCAAGGAAGAAGCGCAGCATCTTCTCGGTGACCTCGAAGTCGGCGATCACGCCGTCCTTCATCGGTCGCACGGCGATGACGCCTTCGGGGGTACGCCCGAGCATCCGCTTCGCCTCGAGCCCCACGCCCTTGATGCGCTTCGTCTCACGATCGATCGCGACGACGCTCGGCTCGTTCAACACGATGCCCTCGCCCTTCACGTACACGAGCGTGTTCGCGGTCCCGAGGTCGACGGCGATGGCGTTCGCCGTGAGCAGACCACCGAGATTGAAGGACGGCCAACGCATGGGAGAGACTCGCTCGCGCGATCCCGCGACGCGGGACCGGAGGCTGACAACGGAGGGGAAGTGCCGGGGCCCGTTGAAGTTAGCGGACCGAACGCCAGCGCGACAGCCAGCGCGACAGCCGATGCGCGATGGACCCCGGACCCTTAGAACAACCGACGCCTCCGCGGCGCGCGCCGCCGCCCACTCAGGGCCGGCCGGTCGCGTCCTGCGGGTCGAAGAGCACCGTCAGCGGCACGAGCTGCGACACCGCGACCCCCTCGCGCACCGCCGGCCGCCACTCCCGCGCGACGACGGCTCGACGGACCGCCTCCGCGAACGCAGGATGGGTGGCCCAGAGCACGCCGAAGGTGTCCAGCCGCACTCGGCCGGCCGCATCAAGGACGAACTCCACCTCCACTGCCCCTGCGACACCGGCGGCGTGGAGCGAGTCCGGGTAGAGCGGCGCGAGGCCGCGCGAATCCACCAGCTGCGCCGGCGACGCGACCTGCGCCACCAGGAACGCCTCGCCTGCCTCCACGAGCGCTGCGGCCCTCGCGAAGGGTGTCGGATCCCCACGCCGCCGCCGCGGGACGGTGCTCTGCCCCTCCCGGCTCCAGAGCACGATCGTGCCGCCGCTCGTCGACGACCGCCCCGCGCCACCGAACTGCGCGGGTACCGTCGCGGGGCCGGCATACACCTCCACCCCCGCGAATGTCCGCGCATCGAACGCATCGATATCGAGCTCGACGCCGCCCAGGGGGGCCCCATCCAGCCAGACAAGAGGTGCGACGTTCGCCCCACGGAGCCGCATGGTCGTCATCCCCCCACGACGGGTCTGCATCTGGAGTCCCGGCGAACCTCGGAGGAGGTCGGAGAGTCGACGAATCCCCTCCCGATCGATCTCCTCCGCAGTGAAGAACCGTCCCTGCCCCTGCGCCCGGCGCGCGTAGAAGCCCGCGAGCGGCCCGCGCAGATCGCGTCGCCCAGTAACGACGACGGGAGGCAATCGCGGCGAGATGCGGCCGAGCATGAGCAGCAGCTCCCCGCCACCCACCCCGACGACGGGGACGGTGTCCGGCGCGAAGCCGACACGCCGTGCCACGACCTGCCCACCCGTGGCCGGCGCTCCAGGGAGCACGAAGCGGCCGAGCGAATCCGCCTCGACCTCCGCCCCCTGTCCCGTCGCGAGGAGGAGCGTGACCCGTGCGCCGGCCAGCGGACGGCCATCGGCATCGTGCACGACCCCCGCGAGACGGACCGGTCCCTGCCCCGAAAGCACGCTGGCGGGGG
>JBMTAR010000011.1:0-20300 GCA_049428925.1 Gemmatimonadaceae bacterium | reverse complement strand
GGGGGGGCCCGCGCGGGCCGGCCGGCCGCCTTTCAGTTGGCGGAGCGTGGGCACGACGTTGTGCTCCACGAGATGCGTCCCGTGCGCGGCACCCCCGCCCACCAGACGGATCGGCTCGCCGAGCTCGTCTGCTCGAATACGTTCAAGAGCACCGAGGTCACGAACGCGCACGGACTGCTGAAGGCCGAGATGCGCGCGCTCGGTTGCCTCGTGCTCGAGGCCGCGGACGCCGCGCGCGTGCCGGCGGGCTCCGCGCTCGCGGTGGACCGTGAGGTCTTCAGCGCCTTCGTCCACGACCGCGTGCACGCGCACCCGCGCATCGCCGTCGAGCGCGGTGAGGTCACCACGCTCCCCCCACCCGGCATCGTCGCGACCGGGCCGCTCACGAGCGACGCGCTTGCCGCGGCGATTCGCGACCGGCTCGGCGTCACCGGCCTCGCGTTCTACGATGCCATCGCGCCGATCCTGGCGGCGGAATCGATCGACGCCTCGATCGCCTTCCGGCAGGCGCGGTGGGACAAGGAGACGATGGCGGGAGGCGCCGAGGAGGGCGGGGCCTACCTCAACTGTCCCATGTCGCGCGACGAGTACGAGGCGTTCATCGACGCGCTCGTCGCGGCCGACCAGTTCACCGCGCACGCCTTCGACGACGTGCCGTACTTCGAGGGGTGCATGCCGGTCGAGGAGATGGCGCGGCGCGGGCGGGAGACGCTGCGGCACGGCCCGATGAAGCCCGTGGGGCTGCGGGATCCGCGGACCGGCAAGCGCCCGTGGGCCGTGGTGCAGCTGCGGCGCGAGGACGCGGCGGGTCGGATGTGGAATCTCGTCGGCTTCCAGACGCGGATGCGGATCGGCGAGCAGCAGAAGGTCATCCGGATGATCCCCGGTCTCGCGGAGGCCGAATTCCTCCGGTTCGGCAGCATCCACCGGAACTCGTACCTGAACGCTCCCGCGACGCTCGCTCCGCATCTCGCGCTCCGGGACGCGCCGACGACCCTCTTCGCGGGCCAGCTCACAGGCGTCGAGGGCTACACGGAGAGCACCGCCACGGGGCTCCTCGCCGCGATCAACCTCGACCGGCTGCTCCGCGCCGAGGCGCCGGTGCTCCCGCCGACTACGACGATGCTCGGCGCGCTCTACCGGTACCTGCGCGAGGCGGATCCCGCGCACTTCCAACCGATGAACGCGAACTTCGGCCTCGTCGACGAACTCGCCGATCCGCCGCGCGACAAGGCGGTGAAGCGGGAGCGCTACGCGGCGCGCGCACTGACCGATCTGCGGGTGTGGGCCGAGGCCCACGGCGTGCCGCACCACGCGGCCGTGCCCGAGTCGCCCGCCGGGTCACCCGAGGTCGGGCGGTGACCGCGCCTTCGGATGATGCCGTCGCGGCGTTTCTGACCTTCCTCGAGAAAGAGCGCGACGTCTCGCCGAACACGCTGAACGCCTATCGGCGGGATCTCGAGGGGCTGCAGCACTTCCTGCAGGGCCACCTCGGCGTCGAGGTAGTGTCGTGGGAGGCGATCGATCGGCTCGCGATGCGGGCCTGGCTCGCGCACCTCGCGCGCCGCGGGCTGTCCAAGCGCTCGAGCGCGCGGATGCTCAGTGCGGCCCGCTCCTTCTTCCGGTTCCTGCATCGCGCGGATGTGGTCGAGGCGAACCCGGCACGGGCCGTCGGCTCCCCGAAGCTGGACCGGCACCTCCCGGGCCATCTCGATCGCGGGCAGGTGGAGACGATGCTCACCGCCGCGGCGACGCGGGCGCAGGAGGGGCGCTTCACCGATGTGCGCGACCACGCCATCCTCGAGCTCTTCTACACGGCGGGGCTCCGCCTCTCCGAACTCCGCGGCATCGATCGGCGCGACCTCGACCTCCTCGGCGGGGTGGTGAAGGTGCGCGGCAAGGGGCGGAAGGAGCGGATCGTTCCGGTCGGGGAGCCGGCGCAGCGGGCGCTGCGGGCGTACGAGCGGGTGCGCGACGGCTTGCTCGCCCAGGTGGGACCCGCGGGGGACCGCACCGCCTGCTTCCTCAGCCAACGTGGGCAGCGCCTCAGCACCCGGGCGCTCCACAACGCGGTGGTGGCGTGGCTCAGCGAGGTGGATGAGGGAGCCGGCCTGAGCACGCACGCCCTCCGTCATACCTTCGCGACGCATCTGCTCGACGGGGGGGCGGATCTCCGCGCGGTCCAGGAGCTGCTCGGCCACGCCAGTATCACGACGACCCAGATCTACACCCACACCTCGGTAGAGCGGTTGCAGCAGGTGCATCGGCAAGCGCACCCGCGGGCCTGAACGCCCTCGGCCATGGGTCGGGGTCGAGCGACCCTCACCGGTCCACGTGGCCGTTATCTTTCCCCGATGACCCTCCCCACGATCCACGCCACCACCATCCTCGCCGTCCGGCGTGACGGCGACGTCGCCATCGGCGGCGACGGCCAGGTCACCGTCGGCGACACGGTGATGAAGTCGGGCGCGGTGAAGGTGCGCGCACTGAAGGGTGGGAAGGTGCTCGCCGGGTTCGCCGGCGCGGCGGCTGATGCGCTGACGCTGTTCGAGCGCTTCGAGGAGAAGCTCGAGCGCCATCCCGGGAATCTGCAGCGCGCGGCGGTGGAGCTCGCCAAGGATTGGCGTTCGGACCGCGCGCTGCGGCGGCTTGAAGCGCTGTTGATCGTCGTCGATCGCGACCACGGCTTCATCCTCTCCGGCACGGGAGAGCTGATCGAGCCGGACGACGGTATCCTGGCGATCGGGTCCGGCGGCTCGTACGCCCTTGCGGCGGCCCGTGCCCTCGTGCGCGAGACGGCGCTCCCGCCCGCCGAGGTGGTGCGGCGCGCGCTGACGATCGCGGGGGAGATCTGCGTGTTCACGAACACGCGGATCACCGTCGTCGAGCCGAGCACCTGATGGCGTCGCCGCGGACGGAACAGGCGCTCGCGCGCCTCGCCGACCTGTCCCCGCGGAAGATCGTCGCGGAGCTCGACCGGTACATCGTCGGGCAGGCGGGGGCGAAGAAGGCGGTTGCGATTGCGCTCCGCAACCGGTGGCGTCGCCAGCGGACCCCCGACGCGATCCGCGCGGAGATCGCGCCGAACAACATCATCCTCATCGGTCCGACGGGGGTGGGAAAGACAGAGATCGCGCGTCGCCTCGCGAAGCTGGCGGGTGCGCCCTTCGTGAAGGTCGAAGCCTCGAAGTTCACCGAGGTGGGATACGTCGGTCGTGACGTCGAGGGGATGGTCCGCGACCTGGTCGAGAACGCGATCGACCTCGTGCGCTCCGAGCGGGAGACCGAGGTGGCGGACCTCGCGCACGACAAGGTCGACGAGCGGCTCCTCGACCTCCTCCTCCCGGCGCCGCCGGCGCCTGCGACACCCGTGGCGTCCGACGATCCGCAGCGCGTCTTCATCGCCGCGCCGGACGGCCAGGTGGCGGAGGAGCAGGCGCGCGCGCAGGAGCGGCACCAGCGCACCCGCGACAAGCTCCGTCAGCTCCTCCGCGACGGCCAGCTTGAGCATCGCGAGGTGGAGGTGGAGGTCGCGCAGGCGGGGCCGGCCATCGACGCGCTCTCGCAGCAGGGGGCGCCCGAGGGGATGCAGAACTTCGCGGAGATGCTCTCGGAGCTCCTCCCCAAGCGCACGAAGAAGCGCACCGTCCCCGTCTCGGAGGCGCGTCGGGTCCTCCTCGACGAGGAGTTCGACAAGCTCATCAACCTCGACGACGTGACGGCCGACGCGATCGAGCGCGCCGAGTCGATGGGGATCATCTTCCTCGACGAGATCGACAAGATCGCGGGCGGGAAGGGAGACGCCGGCGGTCCGGATGTCTCGCGCGAGGGGGTGCAGCGCGACCTCCTGCCGATCGTCGAGGGGTCGAACGTCCAGACGAAGCACGGGATGGTGAAGACCGACCACGTCCTTTTCGTCGCGGCCGGTGCCTTCCACGTGTCCAAGCCGAGCGACCTGATCCCGGAGCTGCAGGGCCGCTTCCCGATCCGTGTGGAGTTGCAGGCGCTCACCGAAGCCGACTTCATCCGCATCATGACGGAGCCGGAGCACGCGCTCACGAAGCAGTACGCCGCGCTCGTCGCCTCGGAGGGCGCGTCGCTCTCGTTCACGGAGGACGGAATCGCCGAGGTCGCCCGGATCGCGGCGCGGCTCAACGCGCGGATGGAGAACATCGGTGCGCGCCGGCTGCACACGGTGATGACGACGTTGCTCGAGTCCCTGTTGTTCGAACTCCCGGAGCGCGGGACCGCTCCAGAGGTGGTCGATGGCGCCACGGTCCGCGCCCGACTCGCCGCGATCGTCGAGGACGAGGACCTACGGAAGTACATCTTGTGACGCCCCACCGCGATTTCCTGACGCTCCGCGACTTCTCGCCTGCCGAGCTGCGCACCCTCTTCGCGCTCGCCGACCGGATGCGCCTCGGCGCCTACACGGCCCGCCCGCTCGCGGGAAAAACGTTCGCGATGCTGTTCATGAAGTCGTCCACCCGCACACGCGTCTCGTTCGAGGTGGGAGCGTGGCAGCTCGGGGCCCACCCGATCTTCCTCACGCCCCGCGACGTGCAGCTCGGGCGGGGCGAGCCGGTGCGCGACACCGCCCGCGTGCTGGACCGGATGGTCGATGGCATCATGATCCGGACGTTCGCGCACGCGGAGGTCGAGGAGTACGCCGCCGCCTCGCAGGTGCCGGTGATCAACGGGCTGACCGACCTGCACCATCCCTGTCAGATCCTCGCCGACCTCCTCACGGTGCGACAGCACCTCGGAGCCTTCGAGGGGAAGCGCATCGCCTGGATTGGAGACGGGAACAACATGGCGAACAGCTGGTGCGACGCCGCTGACCTGCTCGACTTCGAGCTCCGGCTCGCCTGCCCGCCGGGCTACGACCCGGACCCGGCGATCCTCGCCCGGGCGCAGGCGGGGGGGCGCGTCACGCTGGTGCGCGACCCGCGTGAGGCCGTGGCCGGCGCGCACGTGGTGACCACCGACGTCTGGGCGTCGATGGGGCAGGAGGAGGAGCAGGCGGTACGGGCCGAGGCCTTCGCCGACTTCCAGGTGGACGCGGCGCTGATGGGTGCCGCCGACGCCACCGCGATCTTCCTGCACTGCCTGCCGGCGCACCGGGGCGAGGAGGTCACGGCCGAGGTGCTCGAGGGACCACAGAGCCGAATCTGGGACGAGGCGGAGAACCGCCTGCACGTGCAGAAGGCCGTGATGGCGGTGCTGATCGGCGGCGAGTCGCTGGGGTGATCGCGTGATCGCGGTGATCGGGGCGGGGCCGATGGGACTCGCGACCGCGCGCGCGCTGCAGGCGCAGGGCCTCCCGTTCACCGTCTTCGAGGCGCACGACGACGTCGGTGGGCTCTGGGACATCCGCAATCCCGCGAGCACGGTCTACGAGAGCGCCCATCTGATCTCTTCCAAGCGGATGACCGAGTTCACGGAGTTCCCGATGCGGGACGCCGTGGCGCCGTACCCGCGGCACGACGAGGTCCGACGGTACTTCGGCGAGTTCGCCGACCACTTTGACCTGCGTCGGCGGATCGACTTCCGCACCCGGGTACGTTCGCTCGTGAAGTCCGCAGGAGGCTGGGAGGTGACCACGTCGCGGGACGGGGTGGAGACGACGCGGTCGGTGACCGCCGTCTGCATCGCCACCGGCACGCTGCATCATCGTCACCAGCCAGCGCTCCCCGGCCACTTCACCGGCACGCTCATCCACTCCGCCGACTACAAGGCGCCCGCCCTCTTCGCTGGCCGGCGCGTGCTGATCGTGGGGTGCGGCAATTCCGGCGCGGACATCGCCGTCGACGCCGTCCGGTACGCGGCGTCGGTGGATCTCTCGCTTCGGCGCGGCTACCACTTCCTCCCGAAGTTCGTGCAGGGACGCCCGATCGACACCCTCGGCGGGCTCGTGAAGTTGCCGCGTCGGCTCAAGCAGGCGGTGGATGGGCTCATCGTGCGGCTCCTCGTGGGGTCGCCGACCGATTACGGACTCCCCGCGCCGGACCACCGGCTCTACGAGTCGCACCCGGTCCTCAACTCGCTGCTCCTCCATCATCTCGGGCACGGGGACATCCGGGCGCGGCGGGATGTCGCGGCGGTCGATGGGCAGACCGTGCGCTTCGCGGATGGGGAGGCGGGCGAGTACGACGTGATCGTGCAGGCCACCGGGTACGTCCTGCAGTATCCGTTCATCGACCGCTCGCATCTCGCCTGGCCTGAGGGCGCGCCGGCGCCGCGGCTCTTCCTCAACGCGATGCATCCCCAGGACGACTCCCTCTTCCTGATGGGGATGCTCGAGGCGAGTGGCCTCGGTTGGCAGGGGCGGTATGAGCAGGCGCGGCTGGTGGCCGCATATCTCCACGGGATCGCGACGGGGCATCCGGGCGCGGCGGCGCTGCGGCGCGAGAAGGCCGCGTGGCGCGGCGAGCGGCTCGACGGGGGCTACGCGTATCTCCCCCTCGACCGAATGGCGTACTACGTGCACAAGGACACCTATCTGCGGACGCTGCGTCGGCATCAGCGCGCCCTCGGGGTGCCGCCGGTGACGCGCGGCGCGGCGCGCCCGTGAACGACGCGCTCCCAATCCGGTTCGACCCCGCGGGGCTCGCGGCGGTCAACGCGATCATCGCCGTGATGATGTTCGGTGCGGCGCTCGAGCTCCGGCTCGATGACTTCCGCCGCGTCGCGCAGCGCCCCGCCGGGTTGCTCGCCGGCTTCACCGCACAGGCAGTGCTCACGCCTGCCGCGACCTGTCTCCTCACCATCGTGCTGGATGTCGATCCCGCGCTCGCGCTCGGGATGATGCTCGTCGCCGCCTGCCCGAGTGGGGCCCTCTCCAATGTCCTCACCTGGCGCGCTCGCGGGACGGTCGCGCTCTCCGTGGCGCTCACGACGCTCTCGAGCCTCGCGGCGACGGTGCTGACGCCGCTCAACTTCGCGCTGTACGCGGGGCTCAATCCCGCGACGCGCGCGCTCCTCCAGACGATCGGCATCCCCGCCGGCGGCATCCTCGCGCAGACGGCGCTCGTACTCGGACTGCCGGTGTCGCTCGGGATGCTCCTCGCGGCGCGGGCGCCGCACCTCGCCGCTCGGCTCCAGGGGCCGCTCCGCTCCCTCTCGGCGGTCGCGCTCTTCGCCTTCGTCGGTGGCGCCTTCTGGGAGAATCGTGGGCTGTTCGTTTCGCGCTTCGATGATTTCTTCTGGCTCGTCGTCGGGCAGAACGCGATGGCCCTCGCGCTCGGCGCGCTCGTCGCGCGCCTCGTGCGGCTCCCCGAGGCCGACCGGCGCGCCGTGACGATCGAGGTGGGAATCCACAACTCCGCGCTCGGGCTCATCATCCTGGTGACCTTCTTCCCCGCCGCCGGGTCGATGATGCTGATCACGGCGTTCTGGGGGGTCTGGCATCTCGTGTCGGGGCTCGCCCTCTCGACGTGGTGGGGGCGGCGGCCCGCGTGACGCCCCCCCGGGTGCTCGTGACCGGCGCGGCGGGCTACCTCGGCCGCCTCCTGACCGCCCGCCTTGTCGCCGACGGGATCCACTGCCTCGGCACCGACCTGCGCGTCCCGGCGGACGCCCCCTGCGTCATCGAGCCGTTCGACGTCCGCGATGCGGATCTCGCGCTGCTGTTGCGGCATCACCGGATCACGCACGTCGTGCATCTTGCCGCGGTGCTCGAGGGTGGACGTGATCGCGGGCGCGACTTCGACATCGACGTGAACGGAACGCGGAATGTTGTCGCCTCGTGTCTCGCGGCGGGGGTGCGACATCTCACCGTCGCCAGCTCGGGGGCGGCCTACGGCTATCTCCCGGACCACCCGCGCTGGATCGACGAGGAGGATCCGCTCCGCGCCGGGGAGGCGTTCGGCTATGCCTACCACAAGCGCTTGGTGGAGGAACTGCTCGCCGAGTTCCGGGGATCGCATCCCGAACTCAGACAGCTCGTGTTCCGCATCGGGACCGTCGTCGGTGCGGACACCGACAATCTCATCACGGCGCTCTTCCGTCGGCGATGGCTCCTCGCGATCCGCGGGAGTGAGTCCCCGTTCGTCTTCGCCTGGGATCACGACGTGGTCGGCGCGATCGTCCACGGCGTGACGGGTTCGCGGACCGGGATCTACAACGTCGCCGGCAACGGGCGCCTCACCATCCGGCAGATCGCGCAGCGCCTCGGCCGACCGGTGCTCCCGATCCCGGCCGCGGCCCTCACAGGGGTGCTGCGTCTGGCACGATGGCTTCGGCTGGGGCGTTATGGTCCTGAGCAGGTCGATTTCCTCCGCTACCGCCCCGTGCTGTCCAATCGGCGTCTGCAGGAGGAGTTCGGCTACCGCCCGGCGAAGACCAGCGCCGAGGCGTTTGACACCTGGGTCGAGGGCGCGCGAGCGCAGGGGATGCGATGACGATCGGACGGAAGGCGCCGGCGTTCCGGCTGCAGGACGATACGGGGGCGTGGGTGGACTCGGCGTCGTTGAAGGGGAAGCGGGTCGTCCTCTTCTTCTATCCCAAGGACATGACCTCGGGGTGCACCGTCGAGGCGTGTGAGTTCCGCGACCTGATGCCGCGCTTCACCGCGGCGAACGCGGTGATCTATGGCGTCTCCCCGGATCCCGTGGCGTCGCACCAGAAGTTCCGCGCCAAGGAGCGGCTGCCGTATGGTCTCCTCTCCGACCCGACGCACGCCCTCTGCGAGGCCTATGGCGTCTGGGTCGAGAAGAGCCTCTACGGCCGGAAGTACATGGGCGTGCACCGCTCGACCTTCGTGGTCGGGGCGGATGGCACCCTTGAGATGGAGTGGCGCGGCGTGAAGCCCGAGGGGCACGCCGCCGAGGTGAACGCGTGGCTCCGAGGTGACACGGTGCCGGTGGGCGCGGTGCCGGTCAAGAAGGTCGCGGCGAGGAAGGCGCCCGCGAGGAAGGCGCCCGTGACGAAGGCGCCCGTGACGAAGGCGCTGGCGAAAAAGAAGTAAGCGCTAGCCGCTCACGGCGCGGCGCATCCGTACGAACGGGATTGCCACGCCGTCGGGTTGGACCGGTTCAATTCGTTCGAGCGCCACAAATCCACAGGCGGCGTACAGCGGCACGCCGGGAAGCGTGGCCATCAGCTCCAGCGTTGTGAAGCCCTCGGCGCCGGCCGCCGTGGCGCAGTGCTCGAGGAGCTGCCGCCCGAGCCCGCGGCGCGCGTAGGTCGGAGCCACGTAGAAGGCACGGATGCGCGCCGGGTCGCGTGAGGGGTCGAGCAGTGGGTCGGCGCCCGTCTTGGTCTGGTCGCCGCCGTACAGGGTCGCGCGGCGGCTCCATCCTGCCGCGGCGACGATTACGCCCTCAGTCTCGATCACGAAGTAGGTGCCGTCGGCGATGAGTTGCGTATCCGGTCCGTACACGTGGCGCAGGCCGCTCTCGACCTGCGCCGACGTGTAGAAGCCGTCACTCAGGCCCCGCATCGACGCGACAATAAGCGCGCGGATCGCGTCGAGGTCATCGGGCGTCGCGGGGCGAAGCGGCATCACGGTGCCAACACGGCGCCGTGATGCACCCCGTCGCCGCGCGCCCGACCTATCACGGCACCGTCGTGGCGGCGCGGAACCGCTGCTGTGCCGCCTCAAATTCCGTGCGCAGCTGGACGAGCCGCTGCTTCGCATCGTTCCCGACCGCCTGGTCCGCCTGCATCATCGCGCCGTAGAGATACTGGATCTGCGCCGCGAGGCCGGGCCGGCCGTACCGCCACGGCTGCGACTGGATCGTCTCGCGCACCGCACCCACCGCCGCCTGCTGCGAGCCGGTCGCACCACGGAAGACGGTCTCCACCTCGCCGTTCAACCGGTTCATCTCGCTCACGAGGTCGCGCACCGCGAGGTTGTGCGTCAGTAGCGCCTGCAGGTCGGCGATGCTCACGCCGTCAGCGATCACGCGCGGGTCGGGCTCCACCACGAGGGGCACGGTGGAGCTCCAACTGCCGTTCGTCAGGCGCACCTGATAGCGCCCCGGCACGATGACGGGGCCGTTGCGGCCGCTGCGCGCGGGGTTCGCGTCCCAGGGTCCGGCGAGGGTGAGGTCCCAGGTGAAGCGGTTGTGCCCCGCCGCCGCCGGGAGCCGCGGTGTGCCGATCCGTTCCCACATCGGGGCGCGCATCGAGGGCTCGGCGGGCGCCACGCGCTGCTCTCCCGCGGCGAGGCTCGAGAAGCGGCGGATCACCGTGCCGGTGCCGTCGAGGACCTCGAGCGTCACCTCGCCGGCCGGGGCCGACGCGAAGACGTAGTCGATGACCGCGCCGGCGGGCGGGTACTCCGGGTCGGTGGTGCTCGCCCGTGCGCTCTCGAGCCCGCCGAAGCCGGCACGATAGCGATGCCGATACGCCGTCCGCGGTGTGAGCAGCACGGCGGGGGTCGTCGCCGTGGCCACGGCCTGCGCCTGATGGAGCGGGGTGATGTCGTGCAGGATCCAGAAGGCTCGGCCCTGCGTCGAGATGACGAGGTCCTTCCGGTGCACCTTGAGGTCGGTGATCGGCGTGTTCGGCAGGTTCAGTTGGAGCGACTGCCACCGCGCGCCGTCGTCGAACGACACATAGATGCCGAACTCCGTGCCCGCATAGAGCAGGCCGGGCCGGTCGGGGTCCTCCCGCACGACGCGCACCGGTTCGTCGGCGGGGATTCCGTTGCGCCCGTCCGTCAGCCGCTTCCACGTCGCGCCGTAGTCGTCGGTCTTGTAGATGTACGGCTGGTGGTCGCCGAGCAGGTAGCGGAGGACGGTGTAATACGCCGACCCCTTCCGGTGGGGCGAGGGTTCGATGTTCTGCACGCGGCCGCCAAGGGCGAGCCCGGGCGGTGTGATCGTCTTCCAGGTGCGGCCGTCATCGCGGGTGATGGCGAACGGGCCGTCGTTCGCCCCCGTCCAGATCAGCCCGCGCTCAAGCGGGGACTCGCGAATCGCGTACAGCGTCGAGAAGAACTCCTCACCCGTATTGTCGACCGTGATCGGGCCGCCGGAGTAGACCGCGCGCTTGTCGGGCGGGTTCCAGGTGAGGTCGGGGGAGATCGCCTCCCAGGTACGGCCCTCGTCCCGCGTCCGATGCACCACCTGCGAGCCGTAATAGAGCACGCGCGGGTCGTGCGGCGAGACCTCCATCGGGGAGACGCGCTGGAAGCGGTAGACCATATCCTGTGTGGCGTTCCCGTACAGCGACTGCGCCCCGACCCAGTACTGCCACTCCTGCCCGGTGCGCAGCGACATCCGCGAGAACTGCCCTTTGCAGGAGCCGTAGACGGTGTCGGGCTGTGTCGGGTGGGGCATGATCGGTCCCGTCTCGCACCCGGGGCCGGTGCGCCAGCCCTGCACGGGATCGTCGAGGCCGCCCGATTCCACCGGCAGCGACGGCACGATCAGCGTCGAGTTGTCCTGCTGCGCGCCGTAGAGGCGGTACGGGAACTGGTTGTCGACGTAGACCTGGTAGATCTCCGCGGTGGGCTGGTTGTACTGCGTGCTCCAGGTGCGGCCGCCGTTCAGTGAGACGTTGGCGCCGCCATCATTCGACTGGATCATGACCTGCGGGTTCGCGGGATGGATCCAGAGGTCGTGATTGTCGCCGTGCGGCGTGGCGAAGCTGCGCCAGGTGCGGCCGCCGTCCACGCTCTTGAAGTAGCCCTCGGCGCCCGCATACACCACATCGGCGTTGGAGGGGTCGGCGGTGAGGGTCGTGTAGTAGAAAGAGCGGGTCGAGAGCTGCGGATTGTCGGAGACGCGCGCGAAGGTCCGGCCCGCATCCTCCGAGCGGTAGAGCCCCATCCCCGGCTTCGCCTCGATGAGCACATACACGCGGTCGGGCATCGCCCGGCTGACGGCGATGTTCGCCTTGCCGACGAGCCCAGTCGGGAGACCGCCGCCGAGCTTGGTCCAGGTGCTCCCACCGTCGACGCTCTTGTAGATGCCGCCTTCCATCGCGCCGGAGATGATCGTCCACGGCTTCCGCTCCGCGCGCCACATCGCGGCGTAGAGGATGTCGGGGTTCGTCGGATGGAACTCGACGTCGACCGCCCCCGTGGAATCGCTCACGTAGAGCACGCGCTGCCACGACGTGCCGCCGTCCGTCGTGCGGTAGACGCCGCGTGCGTTGGTCGGGCGGAAGGGGTCGCCAATCGCCGCGACGAACGCGACGTTCGGATTTGTCGGGTGGATCTCGACGCCGCCGATGTTCCCCACGTCACGGAGCCCGACGGAGATCCAGGTGCGTCCTGCGTCCACCGACTTCCAGACCCCCTTGCCGATCGAGACGTTCGACCGGAGCCCGTCGGAGCCGGTCCCGACGTAGAGGATGTTCGGGTCGCTGTTGGCCACATCGAGGTCGCCCATCGACCCGACGGTGATCTGGCCGTCGCTGACGTTCTGCCAGGTGGCGCCGGCGTCGGTCGTCTTCCAGACGCCGCCGCCGGTGGAACCGAAGTAGAAGGTGAACGGATCCTGGTCGACACCGGTGACGGTGGTGACGCGGCCGCCGCGCGCGGGGCCGACCATCCGCCAGCGGAGCGCGGCGAAGGTCGACGGCGGGACCACGTCCGAGGCCGGCGATGCGCTCGCGGATGCGCTCGCGGATGCGCGCGCGGTGGCGCTCCCCGTTCGCCCCGACCCTCCGCGCTGAGCCGCGAGCGACGAGGCGAGCGTGAGTGACGCGACAGCGACAGCGATGGTGAGGCTCAGACGGCGGGCGGGGACGCGCATGGTCGGGGCGGGGGAGGGGTGGAGGCCGATCGGGTAGGGAAAAACTACGCCCCGGCGCGTCGGGGCGTTCGGGTGGCCAGGGGATCCAGCGGGGTGGCTCAGTCCCTCGGCGCGGCGTACCGCATCTTCTCGAGGATGATCGCACTCCGCGCACTCGCCACGCTGCCCATCGGCGACCACCGCCGTGGGCTCGGGAGGATGGCGGCAAGTCGCGCGGACTCAGTCGCGGTCAGCCGCTTCGCCGGCTTCTTGAAATGCGTCTGCGCCGCCATCTCCGCTCCGAACACGCCGTCGCCCCACTCGGCGAGGTTCAGGTAGAGATCGAGGATCCGGTCCTTCGGCAGGCAGACCTCGAGCACGAGCGTCAGGTACGCCTCATAACCCTTGCGCACGAACGACCGCCCCTCCCAGAGGAAGAGGTTCTTCGCGACCTGCTGCGTGATCGTCGAGGCCCCGCGCAGCCGGCGCCCGCGCTTGGCGCGGTCGAGTGCGTTCTGGATCTCCTCGAGGTCGAAGCCGAAGTGCAGGTAGAAGCGGTCATCCTCCGCAGCCAGCACCGCCCGGCGCAGGGACGGCGCAATCGCATCCCGCGAGACCAGGTCTCGTCGCGGATAGATGGGCCGTTTCCCCGCCACCAACCGCTGCCCCGTCCGCCAGAGGATGATCGAGGTGGTCGGGGGCTGGATCAGGTTGAGCGGGAGGATCAGCACGACGGGCCCGACGAGCGCCACGAGGAGCGCACGGACGATCCACCGCCGGACGCGGCGCCAGACGGAGCGCACGACGCTTCGCGCCGCGACCGCGGAGAGAGCCTCAGCAATCGGCATGGCGGTGTGCGGTCAGCGCGGCGGGGCGGGGTGCGGCACACGTCGATCCTCGTGGCGACGCAGGGCGTCGAGTCGCGCCGCGACCGCGGGTTCGCGGGCGGCGAGGTCCGTTCGCTCGGCCGGGTCGGTCGCGAGGTCGAAGAGCCGGAGCGTGTCTCGCATCCAGACCCCTTTCCAGCGCCCCTCCAAGACCGCCGCTTGGTCGCGGTCGGGTGAGAACCACACGTGGTACGGACGTGCGCCACTGGACGCGGCGCGTGCCGTGCCGTCCAGCTGACCACGGAATGACCGACCATCGATCTCGGCTGGCGTCGCGAGCCCGGCAACATCGGTCAGGGTCGCGTGCAGGTCGGCGAAGTCGGCGCGCACGGCGCTCACGCTGCCCGCGCGCGTATGGCCCGGCCAGTACGCGATGCCCGGGACGCGAAGGCCCCCATCATAGAGGTCCCCCTTGAAGCCACGGTAGGCCATCGTGCCGTTGAACCACCGGCCGACGACATCGGTCGTCCCGTCGGGCGTGCGCCGGAGGAAGGTGGCGCCGTTGTCGGAGAGAAAGACAATCAGCGTGCGCTCGGTCAGGTCGAGCGTATCGAGGAGGGCGCGCAGCTGGCCGAGGTGGGTGTCCAGCAGCGAGACCTGTGCGGCATACGATTTCTTCCCCTCAGGCCAGGGCCGGTCGGCGTACGCGCCGAGCGACGGAATCTCGTAGCCGTCGTCCGCGGCGCCCCGTGACCCTTCATTGTTGATGTGGGGCAGATTCGTCGCCCAGAAGAGAAAGAACGGGCGGTCGCGATGCGACCGGATGAACGCGAAGGCGCGCGCCTTGATCAGCTCCGGCGCGTAGTCGACACGGACGGTCGCGCGGCCGGCGCCTTTCGCGTTCGCGCCGGGCACCACATTGCGAGTGCGCACGGAGTCCGCCCCGTCGAGGAGCCACTCGGGGTAGAAATTGTGTGCGTGGACTTGGTCGCGGTATCCGAAGAAGGCATCGAAGCCCTGCGCGTTCGGCCAGCTCTCGGGATGGCTGTCCCAACTGAGCCCCCATTTCCCGAAAAGGCCGCTCACATACCCCCGCGAGCGCAGCCGCTCCGGGAGCGTGACGTCGTTGTCGCGCAGAAAATCGTTGTCATTGTCGTCGAGCCGACAGCGCCCGTTGTGATACCCGGTCATCAGGGAGCAACGGGCCGGTCCGCAGACGGCGGCACTCGAGCGAAACTCGATGAATCGGAGTCCATCCCGTGCGAGCTGGTCGAGATGTGGCGTTGCGATCTCCTGCTGTCCCCACGCGCCGAGCTCGCCGATGCCGAGGTCGTCGGCGAGGAGCAGGACGATGTTCGGCGGTCGATCTGACCGGGCCGCCGCGGTGTCGGATCCCTCCGCATTCGTCGCCGCACCACCGCCGACAGCGAGGGGAAGACACGCGGACAGGCTCAGCAGTGCGAGCAGCCCGTGTCGCACCGACCGGGTCGGGGTCCTCATGGCTGGTGCGTCAGCCACGACGCCGGTACCGCCTGCCACTCGCCACTGGCGGGTCGCACCCGCAGCCGCAGCTCTGCCCCGCCCCCGGCCTGGAAGTAGCGCACCGTGATCGGGTGCGCCCCGGCCCGGAGCGCGACCATCCCCGTCCGTTCCTCGGACCCGTGGAGTCCATCGTTGTCCACGACCATCGTCTCGCCGATCCGCAGCGTACTGCCGTCGTCCGAGGCGAGCCCGAACTCGTAGAGCGCATCTGACGGCACGGTGATCAGCCCCTCGAAGACGAGCGCGTACCCCTCGGCGCGCGTCTCCGACGGCCGACCGATCGCGGCGGCGACCGTCGACCGCAGGGGCCGCAGTGTATCGAGCGGCGCCGTGGTGCGGAGCGAGGCCTCGACGTAGTCGAGCCGAAGCCCGGGCACCGCGTCCGCCACCGCGACGGCGTCGCGGTAGGTCGTGCGCCGGAAGGTCGCCGCGCGCGGCGGGCTCGCGGCGCCATCCGGCGTGAAGGCCCGCGCTGTCACGCGCACCCCCTCGGGGGTGACGTCGAGCCGGAGGGGCGCGGTGTATGCGGGGCTCGCCGCCGTCGGGTCGGTGCCGTCGAGGGTATAGCGGATCGTCGCTCCCGCGAGCGGCACTGAGAGCGGGACGGTCACCTGGGCGTCGAGCGTGAGCGCATCGGCCTCGAGCCCCACCACATGCGGGCGGCGGTAATGGACGCCGAGTCGATCGAGCGTGCGCAGCGCGTGCGGGAGCCGCGCCTCGAAGCTCGTCCAGTCTCGTGCCGCCTTCGGTGACCAGGTCAGCTCCGCGAGCGCGAGGGCGCGCGGGAACATCATGTACTCGATCTGCGCGGGCGTCTTGAGGTATTCGGTCCAGAGGTTCCCCTGCGCGCCGAGGATGTGCGACGCCTGCGCCGCGGTGAGCGTGTCGGGGACCGGCTCGTAGCGGTAGACCTGGTCGAGGGTGAGCAGGCCGCCGATCGCCAATGGCTCGAAGCGCGCGTCTCCCTGGTAGTAGTCAAAGTACAGGTGCGAGGTCGGCGTCATCACCACGTCGTGCCCGCTCATCGCGGCGGCGATGCCGCCGCTGATGCCGCGCCAGCTCATGACCGTCGCGCCGGGCGCGAGCCCACCCTCGAGGATCTCATCCCACCCGATCAGTCGCCGGTCACGCGCGGTGAGCCAGCGGTCGATCCGCCGGATGAACCAGCTCTGGAGTTCATGCGCGTCCTTCAGCCCTTCCGCTTTGATGAGGCTCTGCGCGAGGGGGCTCGCCTCCCAGCGGACCTTCGGCGCTTCGTCCCCGCCGATGTGGATGAATCGGCTCGGGAAGAGGTCGAGCACCTCGGTGAGGACGTCCTGCAGGAAGGTGAAGGTCGCCTCGCTCGGGCAGTAGATGTCGTCGGAGACCCCCCAGATTGTCATCACCTCGAAGGGGCCCGGCGTGCAGGCCAGCTCCGGATACGCCGCGAGGGCCGCCACCGAGTGGCCCGGCATCTCGATCTCGGGAACGACGGTGATGTGCCGCGCCGCGGCGTAGGCCACGACCTCGCGGATCTCGTCCTGCGTGTAGAAGCCGCAGTGCGGGATGCCGTCCCCGACATAGGGGTCGAAGCGCTTCTCGAGGATCGTCTCGCGCCGGCAGCTCCCCACCTCCGTGAGCCGCGGGTACTTCTTGATCTCGATGCGCCATCCCTGGTCCTCGGTGAGGTGCCAGTGGAACGTGTTGAGCTTGTAGAGCGCCATCAGGTCGAGCGTGCGCTTGATGAAGCTCACCGACTGGAAATGCCGGCCCACGTCGAGATGCAGGCCGCGCCAGCTGAAGCGCGGCGCATCGGCGATCGTCATCGCCGCGAGCGCAGGACGTCCCTCGGTGCGCGGCGCCGCGTCGACCAGCTGCTGCAGCGTCTCGAGGCCATAGGCACGACCCGCGTCGCCGGAGTGGCGGAGGATCACGCCGGTGGGCGCGATCGCGAGGCGGTATCCCTCGGGATGCACCACCGTCGTCTCGCTCACCTGGCGGATGCGGATGCCCGCCGCGCCGAGCTGCGCGATCGTCGCGGTGCGCAGGTCGGCGGGGAGCGGCGCGCGGGGGCTCCACGTCCCCGCGGTCGGCGCGATCTCCGCCGGCATCGGAATCACGGGGATCGGGCCGGCGGGGCGCTGGGCGCCGAGCGTGACGGGCAGACAGAGGATCGCGAGGAGCAGGGCGGGGCGGGGCATCGGGCCTCAGGGTGGGGAGGGAATCATCGACTCTGGCCGGACGGGGGCGGCGTCCGCCGCCGCGCGAGTCGGGCTCACTTCCCGCCGGGCTTATAGGTCCGCTCCGTGTGCCCCTCGAGCTGCCACGGATAGAAGTAGACCTCGCGCAGGTCTCCCGTCGCATACCGCTCGGCCTGGTCGTTGAAGTGCGTCGACCCGGGCACGCTGTTGAGCCCGCCGGCCGTCACCGCGCGCGCGCGCAGCGTGTCCCCGAACTCGACGACCGCGACGAAGCTGTTCCCGAGCGTGCCGTACATCTTCTTCGTCCCCGGCCAGGTCCGCGCGCCGAACGCCGCGAGCGAGCCCCAGCGCGAGGAGGTGAACCCGACCGGGAGGCTCGGGCCGCTGTCGTTGAACGGCTGCACGATGTCGCCCGTCAGGCGCTGGAACCGATTGATCTCGCCCCACGGCGTCTTCCACGAGCCGAAGTCCGCGGTGAGCAGCTTCACGACCGTGTCGAGCGCGGCGATCCGCATCGCGGGCTGGCTCTTCGTCGCCATGAAGGCGAGGAGGTCTGAGCCCTCTGCTTCCGGGTCGGCGCGCACCGCCGTCCAGAGCGCCTCGCCGGCGAGCACGGCGACCGTCGTCGCCACCGACGCGACACTGGAGCGGCGATCCCAGACGCGCAGCGTGTCGACCACTTCGCGCAACACGACCTTCTCCGGCGCGGCGGCCGCGAGGCGGTCATAGGCCTGGACGAAGGCCGGCACCAGCGCGTCGAACGCGGTGAGGTGCGGATCGTACGCCGCGTCGATGAGCGACTGCAGCGTGAAGCCCGTCGTACGGCCGAGCACCTCCATCGCGTGGACGCCGCGCGGGTTCTCGAGGTTGTAGTCCATGTACGTCGGGAAGGCGCCACGCTTCGGGCTCTGCGCGCCGGCCGCCGTGTATGGCCAGTTGTTCGTGTTGTAGAGCCATCCGCTCGCGGGGTCGATCACCAGGGGGCTCTCGTCGACCGTGTGGAGCGGGCCCCACTCCGTCGCGGGGTCGCTCCCGTCCACGGGCCGCCGCCAGTCGACGCGCGGGTCGCGGCGCGGGACGAAGTTCGCGTGGAAGTACGCGATATGCCCGTCGGCGTCGGCGTAGATCGTGTTGTTGGACGAGTTCGTGTGCAGGTCCATCGAGGCGCGGAACTCCGCGAGTGAGCGCGCCTTGGTGCGCGTGAACGACTGGGTGAGCGCCTTCACCGGCTCCTGCATCAGCTTCACGGCGATCCACTGCCCGTCGGCGGCGCGAACCACCGGGCCGTGATGGGTGCGGTAGACGGTGAAGGTGCGCGTCGCCATCCCCGTGTCGGTCGTGAACTTCACGTCGATCCGCTCCGCCGCGACGGGGCGCTCCTCCGCGCCATACCGATACACGAAGCCGGAGTCCTTCGCGGTCACCGTCTCCGCGTATTCGTCGATGGCGTCGGCGCCGGAGGAGGTGTGCATCCACCCCGTGCGGTCGTTGAAGCCCTGATAGACGAAGAACTGGCCCCAGGTGACGGCGCCGTAGGCGTTGAGCCCCTCGCCGCTCGTGACCTGCAGCTCCTCGCGGAAGAAGAACGAGGTGTGTGGGTTGATCAGCAGGAGCGCATGACCGGAGGCGCTGTTGGTCGGGGTGATGGCAAAGCCGTTCGAGCCGCTCGGCTCCTTGAGCTCATACGGCGCCCAGACCGGGACCGTCCGGATGCCGGCGGCCGCAACCTGCGCGTCACCCGTTCGCGGTCCGCTGGGGCGCGGTGTCGGCCCCGAGGCGGCCGCGCCGGTCGTCGCCGTCCCAGCCGTGGCCGGTGCCGAATAGAACTTCTCGAGCTCGCGCAGCGAGATGCTCTCGATGTCCCCGCCGATGCTCCCCTCGCTGAAGGTCAGCGCCATCCACGGCTCGAAGCGCGTCAGCACCCGCGGCCGCACCTCGGGATGCGTGAAGAGGTAGTAGTTGAGGCCGTCCGCCCAGGCGTCCATCAGCGCCTGGAGCCACGCCGGGCTCGACGCGTACAGCGCCCGCATCGTGTCAGGATGGATGAAGAGCTTCATCCGCAGGTCGCGCCAGATCGCCGACTCTCCTTCGGCCTCGGCGAGCCGCCCCTGGCTGTTGAGGAAGTTCACCTCGATCCGATTGAAGTCATCCTCCGCCTGCGCGTACATCATCCCGAAGACCGCGTCGGCATCGGTCGGGGCGGCGATGTGGGGGATCCCCCAGTCGTCGCGGGTGATGGTGACCGCCGCCGCGTGGCGTTCCCAGCGCTCGCGGTCCTCGGCGGAGGGGCCGGAGCGAGCGCAGGCCGTCAGGGTGAGGGCGGCGAGGAGGAGGGTGAGGCGACGGGGTGCGGCACGGCGGGGCATACGGGCTCCGGGAGAGGCGGGAATCGACCGTCGGGAATGTAGCCCGCGCTGGCGGGTCAGGGCGCCGGGTGTGGCCGGCGCGGGGTTCCGCGCGGTTTCGCGCGGCGGGGAGGTCCGCCGGGGTGGTCGGGGCCGCCCCGATGCGGGTCGCCGGGAGTTGCCCGCCGCCCTGCCGCCTTCTAAATCCCCGGGATGCGCCTCTCTCTCTCCCGCTCCCTCGCCGCCGCCCTCCTCGTGGGCCTCGGCCTCCACGCCTGCGCCTCTCCTACGGAGCCGCCGAAGGCCACGACGGTGGTCCTGAACACCGCGACCCTCACCATCGATGCCATCGGAGCCACGGGACAGCTCAGCGTCACCGTACAGGACCAGAAGGGGCAGCCGATGGTTGGTCTCGTCCCCACCTACAGCTCGAGTGCGATGGGGGTCGCGACGGTGAGCACCGCCGGTCTGGTGACCGCGGTCAGCAACGGGAGTGCGACCATCACCGCGAACGTCGACGGCGCGACCGCCACCGCCACGGTCACCGTTGCGCAGGTGCCGGTCGCACCGGTCGCGGTGTCCGGGAACGGGCAGATCGGCCAGGTGCTCGCCACCCTCGCGCAGCCGGTGATTGCGCGCGCCGTCGACCGCCTCGGCACCCCGATCCCGAACGCCACCATCACCTTCACGATCATCTCCGGCGGCGGCTCCCTGGAT
>JBMTAR010000010.1:0-20773 GCA_049428925.1 Gemmatimonadaceae bacterium | reverse complement strand
GGCGCGCGCGCGCCGGGCCGGTGCAGGAGACGACCTGCGAGAGATTCAGGATGAGCGTGGGCATACCGGTGGGAGTAGGCAGGAGACTGACGCTGGCGGCTGGACGCTGGCAGCGGGACGGATCACGGGGAGGCGACGAGATCCTGGAACCGATTCAGTCGCAGGGGAGCCTGCGCCTCACCACGGCAGGCGTAGAAGCATCGGTCGCAGGCGATCGGCGCGTACCCGTCATACTCGCGCCAGTGCCCGTCGACGGGGAAGTCGGGACACCGACGGATCCCGCCGTAGGGGTCGATATGCACGGTGTCCTGCCCCGACCGGCACGGCTCGGCCATCTCGCCGGCGACCCACCGCGGGATCTCCGAGAGGTAGTGGTCGGAGTTGGAGATGATGCCGCGCCGACGGCGCTTGAAGGCGAGGAGGGCCGCAATCACCTCCCGCAGCCGCGCCTGCTGCTCCGGACGGATGCGATGTGCGCCGTTCCCGTTCTTGAAGTCCGTGTAGACCGAGAAGTTCACCCCGACGCGCATCGCGGCGGCGCGCTCGACGAGGGGCAGGATGTCATCGAGGTTGTCGTCCTTGATGACCGTATTGAACCGCACCGTCATCCCCTCCGACCGGATGCGCTCCGCGTTCGTGAGGATCTTCCCCGCCAACCCCGGAATCCCACGCGCGCGATCGTGCCGCTCATCGAGGTAGTCGAGCGAGATCCCGAACTGCCCGATCCCCGCGGCCCAGAGCGCGCGCGCCCGCTCCACCGAGAGCATCGCCCCGTGGGTGAGGAGCGTCATCCACTTGTGACGGATGGCCCCATCCACGGCCGACACGATCTCCTCGAGGTCGGCGCGCAGCAGCGGCTCCCCGCCCGTGAACGACACCATCATCGGGTCGAAGGCGCGCGCCGCGTCCGCGAAGGAGGTGAGCTCCTGCGCCTTCATCGCCGGGTCGGTCTTCCAGTAATCGCAGAAGGGGCACCGCGCGTTGCAGCGCATCGTGACTTCGAAGTGCACCAGCACCGGCCGCCGCCGGAGGCGGAGCCGCGCGTACTTGACGCTGAACGGGACGAGGTCCCAGGGCCGGAACTTCGCGCTGAGCATCGGCGGTGCGCCCGCCCGCCTACAGCGACGGGAGGATGAGCCCCTCGCGCCGCGCCGTCTCCACCGCGATGTCGTACCCCGCGTCCGCATGCCGCGCGACGCCGATCCCGGGATCGTTGGTGAGCACCCGCTGGAGTCGGACCGCCATCTCCGGGGTACCATCCGCGACGATCACCTGCCCCGCATGGAGCGAGTTCCCGATGCCGACGCCGCCGCCGTGATGGAAGCTCACCCAGGTCGCGCCGCTCGCGACATTGAGCATCGCATTCAGGAAGGCCCAGTCGGCGATGGCATCGCTGCCGTCCTTCATCCCCTCCGTCTCACGGAACGGCGACGCGACGGATCCGGTATCGAGATGGTCGCGCCCGATGGCGATCGGCGCCGACACCTCGCCGCGGGCGACGAGCTCGTTGAGCGCGACCCCGAAACGGGCGCGCGCGCCCTGGCCCAGCCAGCAGATGCGAGCGGGAAGCCCCTGAAAGTGGATCCGTTCGCGGGCCATCGTGATCCACCGCCGCAGATGCGCATCCTCCGGGAACATCTCGAGCACGAGCTCGTCGGTCCGCGCGATGTCCTTCGGATCGCCGGAGAGCGCCGCCCAGCGGAACGGCCCCTTCCCCTCGGCGAAGAGCGGGCGGATGTACTCGGGGACGAATCCGGGGATCGTGAAGGCATCGGCGAGCCCCGCATCGAGCGCGACGGTGCGGATGTTGTTCCCGTAGTCGAAGGCGATGGCGCCGCGGTCCTGCATCGTCCGCATCGCGCGCACGTGCACCACCGCGCTCGCCGTGGAGCGCCGCACATACTCCGTCGGGTCGGTCTGCCGGAGCGCCGCGGCCTCGGCGAGCGTCATCCCGTGCGGGATGTAGCCGTTAAGCATATCGTGGGCGGACGTCTGGTCGGTGACCACGTCCGGGATGTCGCCACGGGCGATGAGCGCGGGGAGGACATCGGCCGCGTTCCCGACGAGCCCGACGCTGAGTCCAGTCCGCGCGGCCTGCGCCTCACGGATCCAGCGCATCGCCTCGTCGAGGTCGTGCGTCATGCGATCGCAGTACCCCGTCTGCACGCGCTTCTCGATACGCGATGGGTCCACCTCGACGCCGAGGATCGCCGCCTCGTTCATGGTCGCGGCGAGGGGCTGGGCACCCCCCATCCCGCCGAGGCCGGCGGTGAGCACTAACCGACCAGCGAGGGTGCCGCCGAAGTGGCGCTGCGCCACCGCGCCGAAGGTCTCGTACGTGCCCTGCACGATGCCCTGCGACCCGATGTAGATCCAGGAGCCGGCCGTCATCTGGCCGTACATCGTGAGCCCCTGGCGTTCCATCTCGCGGAAGTAGTCCCAGGTCGCGAAGCGGCCCACGAGGTTCGAGTTCGCAATCAGGACACGCGGCGCGTGGGCGTGCGTGCGGAAGACCGCGACCGGTTTGCCGCTCTGTACAAGGAGGGTCTCGTCGTGCTCGAGGGCGCGCAGCGCACGTACGATATCATCGAACGCCTTCCAGTTGCGCGCGGCGCGGCCGGTGCCGCCGTAGACCACGAGGTCGTCGGGCCGTTCGGCGACGTCGGGGTCGAGATTGTTCATGAGCATCCGGAGGGCGGCTTCCTGCGGCCAGCCCTTGCACGAGATCTCGGGGCCGCGCGGCGCGCGGACGGGACGGGGGGTCGACATATCGGGAAAACTAGCGGCCGCCCCGTGACGCGGGGACCGGCAGCGTTCTACGCGAACGCGCCCGCGCCCACCGCCGCTGCCAGTGCCTCGATGTCGGGGCCGAGCACCCGGTCCTCCGCGAGCCGCGGCACGCGCGCCCGCACCGCCGCATACGCGCGCTCCACCCCCGCCCCGGCCCGCAGCGGACGTCGATAGTCGATGCCCTGCGCCCCGCACATCAGCTCGACCCCGAGCACGTGCCGGACGTTGTGGAGGATCCGTCGCAGCTTGATCGCGGCCCCCATCGCCATCGGGACGACGTCCTCCTTCGAGCCGTCCGTCGGGATGGAGTCGACACTCGCCGGGTGCGCCAGCCCCTTGCATTCGCTGGTGATGGCGGCGGCGGTGACCTGCGCCATCATAAATCCTGAGCTGACGCCGGCCGTGGCGGTGAGGAACGGCGGAAGCCCCTCGTTCTCCGTCGGGTTCACGAGCCGGTCGATGCGACGCTCGCTCATCACTGCGAGGTTCGTCATCGCGATGCCGAGGACGTCGAGCGCCATCGCGACCGCCTGCCCGTGGAAGTTCCCACCGGAGAGCATCGTCCCGTCGTCGAAGACGAGCGGGTTGTCCGTCGCCGCGTTGAGCTCCGCCGCGATCAGTCCCTCGGCGAAGCGGATCGCCTCGCGCACGGGCCCGTGTACCTGGGGCATACAGCGCAGCGCGTAGGCATCCTGCACCCGCGGATCGTCCTCGCGATGGGACTCGCGGATCTCGGAGTCGGCGAGGAGGGCGCGCAGCCGCGCCGCCGACTCCCGCTGCCCCGCCTGCCCGCGGGCGTCGTGGATCCGCGCATCGAACGCGACCGGGGTCCCGAGCAGTGCCTCGAGCGTCATCGCCCCGGCGGCGTGTGCGGCGTCCCAGCACCGGTGCGCCTGCACGAGCGCGAGCGCGGCCACCGCCGTGTGCGCCTGCGTACCGTTGATCAACGCGAGCCCCTCCTTCGGGCCCAGCTGCACGGGCGTGAGTCCATGCGCCTGGAGCACCTCGGCGGCGGGCCCACGCCCACCGGGATGGTTGAGCATCCCTTCGCCCAGGAGTGCGAGAGCGAGATGCGCCAGCGGCGCCAGGTCCCCACTCGCCCCGACCGACCCCTGCTCGGGGACGTCGGGCCAGCAGTCGGCGTTCAGCATCCCGCAGAGGAGCTCCGCGAGCGCGGGGCGCGCCCCGCTGAAGCCCTTCGCGAGCACGTTGGCGCGCAGCAGCATCATCGCACGGACCTCGGCGCGCGCGAGGCGCGGGCCGACCCCGACCGCGTGCGAGCGCACGAGGTTCACCTGCAGCTGCGCGAGCTGGTCCGCCGGGATGGCAATGTCGGACAGCTTCCCGAAGCCGGTGGTGACGCCGTAGACGACCTCGCCCCGCGCGGCGATTCCCTCGACCACGTCGCGCGTGGACTGCATCCGGGCGCGCGCCTCGGCCGCCAGTGCCACCGGACGTGCCCCCTCGGCGACGGCAAGGAGGTCAGCGACGGTCAGCGAGGCGCCGTCGAGGCGGAGGGGATCGGCGAGGGTCAACGGCGGCTCCCGGTGGAGGGGCGGTACGTCTGTCGGTCGTAGTCGAGCTTCAGCTCGGGCTGCGCCTTGAGCGAGACGTAGAAGGTGAAGGCGAAGTTGCCGTTCGGTGCCTGCGTGAAGCCGAAGACGGCGCGCCAGTCATGCAGCTCGCGCTGCAGCGAGACGATCTGACTGGCGAACTCGCCGCGCTCGACGTCGTACGTGGTGTTCCACGACCCCGCCCAGTTCTCCGTGAGATTGAACGTGGTGCGGATGCCGACGGACGTGGTCGGTGGGACGCGGAAGAACGTGCTGCCCGACGGACCGGCGACATTCGCCGCCTGGCTCGCGGCCGCGCGCTCGGCCTCGAAGAGACAGGTGTCGTACTGCGGGAAGCCGATCAGCGCCCGGCACTGCGCGGACGCGTCGTAATCGCGGATCCGTCCGCCAACGGGTGGGCGCTGCCGCTGCGCACTCACGGAGAACGCGGCGGTGAAGCCCTGCCCACGCGGGATCTCCTGAATCATGCTGCGCGCCCGCGTCCCGGTGGTCGCGCCAAGCCCGTTCAGGCTCCCCGCCGCACTGACGAGGCCACCCGCCATCGCGGGATCCGTCGTCCGCTCCGCACCGGCCCGTCCGCCCGCACGCGCCGGCGCCACCCCGAAGAGCCGCCCGACCCAGCCGAGGAGCGGCGAGGCCCCGTCGAGGGAGAATGACATCCGCACCGCCTCGCGGTACGGGGAGAACTTCGCCGTGTCGCTCATCAGGTCGCCCTGAAAGAGCGAGTAGTCGACGCCGAGATCGAACCCTGGGAGAAGATCGGACCGGAAGGTGTAGCCGAACCGATCCGTGGCGAAGCCGGTCTTCCCGGTTTGGCGCTTCCGTTCGAAATCGTACGTGAGGGATTGGAACTGGAGCGTCGCCACCTTGACCTTACGTCCCTCGTCCTCGTCGTCGACCCGGTCCCCGGCAGCACGGGTCGAATCCCCGCCACTCACCGGCGCCCGGAGCTTGGCCTCCAGGTTCGTCGAGAACCCGAAAGTGAGCCGGTTCTGTGCGAGGGAGCCGAGGTAGCCGACCCGGGTCCGTCCCGTCGCCGCGAGGAACGCATCGGGGACGGAGGCGGCGGGCGAGAACGAATAGGTCAGCGAGGGGGCGATCGCGTGCCGGAACCGGCGTACCGGACCGACGCCGGGGAAGAGGCGAACGAGCGTCGGCGAGACGCCGAGCCCGTACGAGAGGCGTTTGGACTGCGAGACCCACGCGCCGTTCGAGCGGAAGGTGCGGACCGCGAAGCCCCCCGGGTCGACGTTCGACATCGTCACGCTCGGGGCGAGGTTCCAGGTGCCGGCGAAGAAGTTCGGCAATCCGACCGAGAGATCGACATCGAGGGACGACTCGAAGGTCCCCCGATAGACGCGATCGACGCGGACGCTCGTGTCGTTCACGTCCCGCAGGGTGATGATCTGCGGGTAATCGTAGACCTGGCTCCCGTACCGGAGCCCACTCTGCACCTGGAAGTCAAAGATCTTGAACGGCGTCTGCAGCGTGAGGCTCGTCGCCCCGGTGTTCCGGGTGAGACGCACCGAGTCGAGCCCCGCGGGCGTCTGACGATAGCGGTACGCGAAGTCGCCGGTCGCGTCGAGGTTGAGGCTCTGCCGCGACGTATAGCTGAAGCTCGGGTTCATCACGAACCACTGGCCGACCTCAAGTGGGCGCGAGGCGACACTGAGCGACGGGAAGTCCCGGTCGACCTGATCGCGCCCCGGGTACTGCCGCTGTGAGCCGCCCAGATTGATCGTGAACGGCCCCTGGGTGCGCACCAGATTCGCCTGGGAGGCGATCGTCGCGACCGCCGCCATCGGGTTCAGGATGGTCTGGCGCTGGACGGCCGTGCTTGTGACGTAGTTGAGGTTCGTGTTGAATTTCGTCCGGGACGAGAATTCCTGCGCGTGGTTCCAGCTGATCGCCGTATTCCGGCTCCCGTTCCCCAGGGAATTCTGCGACACGGCGAGACCGCCCTGCACGAAGCGATCGAGCCATCGATAGCGCAGTTCGGCATTCATCCGGACCCAGCCGGGGTCTGCCGCGGTCGCGCGGGCGCTCGACCGCCAGTCGACGGAGACCTGCGCGTCGATGTAATCGTTGAGGGCGAAGTAGTACCCCAGGTTCTCGACGGTGCGCCGATAGGTGGGACTGTTGCGCACCAGCTCGGCGACGCCCAGCCGCGGGGTCAGGATCCCCGACCGGCGGCCCGACCGGATGTCCTGGAAGATGAAGGGGAGCCACATCACCGGCACGTCCTGCACGTACAGGATCGCCGGGCGCGCGACGAGAGTGCTCCCGCTCACGCGCTTGAGCTCCTTCGCGAGGAAGTGATAGTGCGGGAGGGAGTCGAGACAGGAAGTAATCTGCCCGTCGCGGCCGTATACAGTGTTGCGGTCGGCCGTCGTGTCGGAGGCGAAGGCCGCGCGGTGCGCGCTCACGCGCCACTCCTCTCCAGCGGTCGCGACGGTCGAGAAATCCCGCGTCCGCCCCTCCCGGCGGTCGAGGTCGTACACGAGATCGTCGAGCCCGATGATGTCCTCGCCGCGGGCGGGGTCGCGCATGATGATCGTGTCACCGCGCGCCCGAACGAGCTTGGTGCTGTCGTTGAACGCGATGGTGTCGGCGACCATGAGGGTCGAGTCGCGCTGGACGGCCGCGCGGGCGCCCGAGAGTCCGACCAGAGTCATCAGGCGCGTCGACGCCGCGAACCCCACCGTCCCGGCCTGATATCGGACGGCGTTGTAACCGCGCCGCTCGAGGAGGGCGCGCATCACGCTGTCATCGGGGGCCCACTCGACGAGCTTCGCCCCCGAGGCGGTGCGCGTGGTGTCCCCGGCGGACCGGTCCGGCTGGCGCACGCGCCCCTCGGGGCGCGCCTGCGCCCCCACCGTCGTGAGCGCGAGGGTGGCGAGGATCCCGACCCACACCACCCGGCGCGGGCTCACCCGACGGTCCCCCCGATCGCCTCCTCCCTCGCGAGCCGCCGCTGACGGCTCCGGTGCACGACCCACGAGACGACGATGCTGACCTCGTACAGCGCGTAGAGCGGCAGCGCCATCAGCGCCGTCATCAGGAGCAGGTCGCCCGGCGTCACCACCGCGGAGACGACGACGCTCCCCGCGAGGGCGTGCCGCCGGTACTTCATCATCGCCCGCGGGGTCACCAGCCCAAGCGCCGTCAGCGCGAGCACCACGATCGGGAGCTGGAAGACGACGCCAAACGCGAGGCAGGTCGACAGCATGAACCCGAAGACCTCGGCCGCGGCGAACATCGGCTGCAGGGAGGCCGACTGCATGCCCACGAGCATCTCGAACATAATCGGGAGCGCGAACCGCCAGCCGAGGAACATCCCGAGGGCGAAGAGCCCCGTCGCCCCGAGGAGCACGGGGACGACGAGCCGCTTCTCGTGCGGATGTAGCGCCGGCGCGAGGAAGCTCCAGAGGTGGTACCCGATCACCGGGAGCGCCGCCGTGAGCCCGATCCCGAACGCCACCTTCAGACTGATCGTGAAGGGATCGAGTGGGTGGGTGACGATAAGCTTCTGGTCGGGGAGGAACGGGAGGACGGGCGCGGCGAGGATGCCGATCACGTCCACCGAGGGCCGCATCACGAGTGTGAGCGCGACCAGCAGGCAGAGGAGCAGCGTCCCAGCGCTCCAGATCAGCCGATGGCGCAGCTCCTCGAGGTGCTCGAGGAACGGCATCTCAGCGGACGGGGTGGTCATCGTCGGCTCAGGGCTACGGAACGGAGCGGCGCCGCCCGAGCGGCGCCGATCAGGGGCGGCGGGAGGTCAGGAACCCCTGCGCCAGTCGCGCGGATTCCGAAGTCGGGTACGTCTCGACGATCTGCCGATACAGCGCCTGCGCGCGCTCGGACTGCCCGACAAGGCGATACGCCGTCGCCCGCTTGTACAGCGCGATGGGCGCCCGCTCCGACTGCGGATACCGCGTGGCTACCAGGTTGTACACCGAGTCCGCCCGGACCCCATTCCCCTCGGCGGTGAAGGACTCCGCGATGCCGTAGAGGGCATCCGGCGCGAGGTCGGACCGCGGGTACTGCGTGAGGAGTGTCGTGAACGCGCCCCGCGCCGCCGTGTTGCTCCCGCGACGGAGCTGGTCCTGTCCGAGCTGATAGAGCTGGGCGGGTCCCGGTGCCGACGGCGCCCCGGCACCGCCGGCCACGCCACCCGCTGCGTTCCCCGCGGCGGTCCGAGATGAGTCCGAGGCTGCCGGCGGCACGACGGGCGCCGACGAGCGCTCGGCGGCGTCGGACTCGAGATCGGCCCGCAGCTCCTGAATCCGGCGTTGTGACTGCCCGGTGAGCTCCTGGATGGTGATCAGCTGCTGACGGATGGCGTGCAGGTCCTCGCGGAGCGCACCATCCATCCGCTGCGTGGCGCCACGGACGGCGACGACGGAGTCACCAACCATCGTGAGGGCCGCGACGACGCGCGCGAGGGCACTGTCCGTGGCGACGCGCGCGAGCGAATCCCGCCGCTCGGCGGCGACCCGCGCCTCCCGCACCGAATCGCGCACGGCGAGGACGTCGCCCTGGACGATCCGCAGGTCGGCCCGGGTGGCGAAGCACGCCCCAGCGGTCACGAGGACCGCTGGGGCGAGCAGAAGACGTGAGCGACGCGCCGGGCTCACGGCACCCGGATCGCGTCACCGCCGACGACGATCTCGAACTCATCGCGCCGGTTCTGCGACCAGGCGGACTCATCCGATCCCTCGACCATCGGGCGCTCCTCGCCGAAGCTCACGACGTCGATGCGAGCCTCGTCGATGCCCTGCGACACGAGGTACCGCTTGGCCGCGGCCGCGCGGCGCTGGCCGAGGGCGAGGTTGTACTCATCGGAACCGCGCTCGTCGGTGTGACCCGCGATGCGGATGCGCATCCCGGGGTTCGCCCGCAGGATCGGCAGCTTCGCCTCCAGGGTCTCGCGCGACTCCGTAGTGAGCTCGGCGCGGTCGTAGTCGAAGAAGATCATCTCGGCAAAGGTCGAGCGCGTCGCCGTAATCGCGCGCGCAATCACCTCGGCGCGCGCCACAGAGTCCGCGGTCGCCTTGGCGACGGCCGCCTTCGCCGCGGCCTCAGCCTTCGCGACAGAATCGGCGCGTGCCGCCTCCGCGACACGTGCGGCCTCCGCCTGCGCGGCCGCCACCGAATCCGCCTTCGCCTTCGCCGCGGCCGCGAGGGCCTCCGGCGACGTCGAGGGATCCTTCTTCGGGAAGCAGGCAACGGTGAGGAGCGCGAACGCCACGAGGGAGAGACGGGGAAGCGGACGGGGCATCGAAGGCAACCTCGATCGAAGGGAGAGGGAGGAGGAGCGAACTGAGGAAACTCAACGCGTGGCCGGAATACGCGGCCCCCAGGCCGCCATCCGGGCTACCGCTCCGCGCGTCAGCTGACGCATCCGCCCGGATTCGGTGTCCAGCACCCACAACTGCCGACTGCCACCCCGGGTGGAGGTGAAGACCAGATGCCGGGCGTCGGGCGCCCAGGACGGATCTTCATTGACTCCCTCCGACGTGTGCTGCTTCACGAACCGATCGCGCAGGGCAATCGTCGCCACCTGGAAGCGGCCCTCGATCTGCGTCGAGAACGCCACCGCCCGGCCATCCGGCGACCACGAGGGATCCGAGCGATAGAGCTGATCACCGAACCCCGACGTGGTCAGGAGCTCGGGATTCGCTCCGTCGCTGTCGGAAATATAAATCTCATTGCGCCCCAAACGCGACGTCGTGAAGGCGACCCGGCGACCGTCCGGAGAGAAGGTTGGTTGGGCGTTCGTCGAGCCCTGCCCCGCCGTGATGGCGTAGGCCCCCGCGTCCCCCTCGAGCGGTCGCACAACGATATCGGTTCCGTCGTTGCCGGCCGCATAGGCCAAGTGCGCGCCATCCGGCGCGAAGACGGGTGACAGGTTTGCGGCGGCTCGGCCTGACATCACCGAGGTCCGCCCCGAGGTCAGGTCCCGCATCAGGATACGGCTCCCGCCATCCCCGAGTTCCGTCCAGGCGATCAGGGTCCCGTTCGGGTGCCACGTCGGCCCAAGCGCGGCACCGACCCCCGATACCGGCATCGCATTCTCACCATCCGCGTCGACCTGCCACAGCGTCCCGCCACGCACGAAGAGCACCCGGCTCGCGGCCACCCCCTGCTGCCCGGTGACCCACCGCTCCACCTCGTCGGCGACACGATGCACCGCGAGGCGCCACGCCGGCCCGAACGCGGGCTGGGGGAGCACGAAACGCTGACTGTTGCGGACGGTGGAGGTCGCGAGCTCATGCAGCGCGACCTGCAGGCTGCCGTCGCCGGGCATCGACATCTGCAGCACGGCAGCGGCCCCCAGGCGCTGATACAACGCGTAGTTGAGCGGACCCGTCGGGATGACGCCACCCTCGGGCGCGATTACGGCGACGCGATCCCCATGGTCGAGGTCCCTCGCCACGATCGCCCGCACGGAATCCGCGCCAGCACCCCGGAGCGGGAGGATGTACACCCCAGGCCGCGTCCCTGGCGCGTAGGTGAGCCCGATGCGCACGCCGGGCGCGGGCTCCTGGGCCCCGAGGGTGGCGATCAGGACGACGGACGAGAGCAGCAGCGCGAACGGACGGAGATGCATCACCGGAGGCGTGAGGGATCGAAACTGAAACTGACAGGAAGGATGTCGTCGCCGAAGGCGCCGGGGAGCGGACCGAACCGCGCGGCGGCGGCCTCCACCGCTCCCTCGGCCTGGAGGTCGAACGCGTAGTTCCCACTGCGCTGCACGAACCGAAATCCGGTCACGCTGCCATCCCTCCGAATCAGGAAGAAGACCTCGGCCCGCAACGCCCCTGGGTTGCGCGGCCGGAAGTCGAGCGCGATCTGACGCACGATATTTTGCAGATACCCTGGGTAGGGGAAATCGATCCCCTCCGTCCGGACCATCGCGACGTCGGTCCCCGTGCCGCCGACCGCGCCCCCACCGGCAGTCGGCGCGCGGGAGGCATCGACGGCGCGCGTCGCCTGCGAGGTCACATTGGTGGTCGCACGGGTCGGTTCACGCCGCCGCGTCGGGGCCTCAATTGGGGCCACTCGCTCGGCCGCGTTCGTCTCCGCCTTCGCCGGCGCCGGCACCGCATCCTCCGGGGCCGGCGCGTCGCGCACCACACCCGCCGCACGGGCCCCGGCTGGGGCCGCGATGAGATTCACCTGGTAGGTGGGTGGCAGGTCCGCCGCGCGGCCCGACCGCCATCCAAGGACGAGGGCCACCGCCGCCGCGTGCAGCAGGACCGAGACGATGACCGCCCGCCCGAGCCCGTCCGATGACGGCGGTGCCCATACGGTCGCCCCGAGCACCTCGCCCTCGCGCCCGCCACCCACGGCGAGCGCACTCACCGCACCACGTCCTCGGGCTCGGTGACGAGCCCCACGTCGCTCACGCCGGCGCCGCGGATGATCCCGAGCACCTGCACGACGCGTCCGTAGTCGGCCCGTTGGTCCGCGCGCAGGTAAACACCCCCCTGCCCCGACTTAGCCACCAGGCTCCGGAACATCCCGCGGAACTCGGCGAGCGAGACCCGGACATCATCCACGTAGATCTCGCCGCTCCGCAGCACTGAGACGACGAGGGGGCTCTTGGCATTCATCGGCCGCGCCTCGGCCTTCGGCAGCGACACGTCCACGCCGCCCTGCATCATCGGCGCGGTGATCATGAAGATGATCATCAGGAGCATCATCACGTCGATCAGCGAGACGACGTTGATCTCCGCGTTGAGCGGCGTGCGTTCCCCTCGGCCCCGCCGACGCATCCTAGAGCCGACCCTCGCGCGCCATCAGCGCGATGATCTCGGACCCGAAGCCGTCGAGCTCCCCGTCGAACCGGTTCAGTCGCGCGGCAAAGATGTTGTAGCCGAAGAAGGCGGGGATTGCGACGGCGAGGGCGAACGCGGTCGCGACGAGCGCCTCGGCGACGCCCGGCGCGACGGCGGCGAGGTTGCCGGAGCCGCCGCGCGCGACGCCGAGAAAGGCGCTGATGACGCCAAGCACGGTGCCCATCAGGCCGAGGAGGGGGCTCACCGACCCGACCATCGCGAGGAACGGGATGTACGTGCCGAGCCGGTCGCGCTCGGTGGTCGTCTCGGCGTCGAGCACAAGCCGGAGCGCCTCCACCTGCGCGGCGGACAGCGGGCCGGTCGTCCGCGTCTGATCGACGAACTGCGCCGCGCGCCGGAGCACCCGCGCCTGCGGCTCCACCGCCTCGAGGGAGACGAGGGTGAAGGCGTCCTCGAGCGTCGAGGCCCCGCGGAAGCGCGCGAGGAACGCACGACCGGCTCGATCCGCCTGCCGGAACGCGCGCCACTTGGCGAACATCACGGCCCACGAGGCGAGGGAGAGCACCGCGAGGACGCCGAGCACCGCCTGCGAGACGGGCGTCGCGGAGCGGATGAGTTCGAGCGGGGTGTTCGGGACGGCGGCGGCGAGTTGGGCGAAGATCACCGGGAGGCGAACCAGTCGAAGGTGTGACGGAGGCCGTCGCCGAGCGGGACCGCGGGCGACCAGCCGAGGCCGGTGCGCGCCTTGTCGATACTCACGACGGAGCGTTGCTGTTCCCCCGGCCGCGCCGGGGCGTGCTGCATGGGGACCGTGCGTCCGCTGACGGCGAGGAGCCCGCGCGCGAGATCCGTCACGGAGGTCTCGACCGCCGTGCCGAGGTTGAAGGCCCGGTCATCGACGGCCCCGGCCGGGATCATCGGGAGCACCGCCGCGAGGACGTGCGCGCGCGCGACATCCCCGACGTAGACATAGTCGCGCGTCTGCGCCCCGTCACCGAAGACGGTGAGCGGCGTCCCCGCGAGGATGCGCTGACAGAAGATGGCAACGACGCCGGCCTCCCCATGCGGGTCCTGTCGTGGGCCGTAGACGTTGGCGAACCGCAACGCGACGTAATCGAGGCCGTGCACACGGGCGTAGTAGGCCAGATAGAGCTCGACGGAGAACTTGGCAATCCCGTACGGCGACTCGGGGTTCTTCGCGAACGTCTCGAGATTGGGCGGCGTGACCAGGTCGCCGTAGACGGCGCCGCCGGTGGACGCGAAGACGAATCGGGTGCGACGCCCGCTCGCGCGCACTGCCTCGACGAGGTTGAGCGTACCGCCGATGTTGACCTCGACATCGAAGCGCGGGTCAGCGACGCTCTTGCGGACGTCGATCTGCGCCGCGAGGTGACAGACGAGGTCGAAGTCACCGTCGCGGATGAGCGCCGCGGCCTCCGGGCTGCGGATGTCGGCTTCGACGAAGCGCGCACCTGCCGGGACCTGCGCGCGCTTGCCGCTCGACAAGTTGTCGAGGACGGTGACGGTCCACCCTGTGGCGAGGAAAGCTTCGGCGACGTGTGACCCGATGAAACCGGCACCGCCGGTGACGAGGGCGTTGGAGGACATCGCTTTCTCGATTGGAGGGTTCAGGGACCTGCGGGGACGCGTGCCGAGACACGCCCCGTCATCCCGCGCTCCAGGCGACCGAGTCCCTGCGAGACGACACGGGCGGTCGCCCCCTGCGGCGTCACTTTGACGACACGGAGCGTCGCAACCAGGGCGCCCTCACCGGCGGTGGCACGGCCGCTGAACGTCACCTGATCACCGGGCCGCAACACGCTGCCATCGCTCGCTGGAGAAAGGATCACATCCTGACCCGTCGTCGGGATCAGCGCATCACCCTCGACCCAGAGCACCGTGACCGTCGGCCCGGCCTCCACCGCCGAGGGGGCGGCGGGATCCGTGAGCGCGGAGTCGAGGGGCAACAGGGACTGGCCAGCGCGCACCGTCTCGAAGGTGGAGATGAGCTGCGCCTCGGCCGCGCCGTTCTCCCCGACGCCAATCACGCGGAGGACCCCGGTCGGGATCACAACGCGACCCCGACCCCGGAGCGTCGGCCCGTACCGGAAGGCCACGAAGCGCGACTCCGGAGCGACCCCCGCCCCGCTCGGGAGGGTCAGCAGGACGCGATCGAAGACCTGCATGGGGCGGTCATACCGCGTCGCACGCACCCCGACGTCCGCATCCGCCACCCCACCGAGAGCGCCAACCGCCGGAATCCCGTCGAGCCCGACGAGATATGGCGTCGCGGCCGCCTCACCGAGCGCGCGCGACAGCCGCGGCGCGGTCGTCGTCGTCACCGGCGCCTCCACCACCACACGGCCCGGCGCGGTCCGGCGCACGGCGAAGATGGATGGCTCATTCGCCGGCACGGCGGCGGCGCTGTCGACCGTTGTCGAGTCGAGCGCCGGACCGAAGAGATCCACCAGATCGATGACCTGCCCGGGGTAGATCCAGTGCGGGTCGCGGATCTTCTCCGCGTTCTTCTTGTGCACCTCCGCCCAGCGGAACGGGTCCTTCAGGAACCGCTCGGCGATCGCCCAGAGGGTGTCCCCCTCACGGACGGTGTACGTGCGGGGCGCGTCAGGTTGCTGCGCCGTTGCGGGGGCGAAGGCGGTCAGCGAGGCGAGGAGGACGACGAGGGCGCGGCGCATGGTCGGCGAGGGCGGGAGGAACGCGGGGGATCGCCGGAGGCGACCCCCCACGGAGTCTAGACGATTCAGCCGGGGTTTCGGAACCCGCGGCGCTCCCCGGCCGACGCCGTCGGGCGCCTGCCGTCAGAAGGGCAGATCGTCGTCGCCGGCGTCCCCCGCCGGGAAGTCATCGAACGAGTCCGTCGCCGCCGGCTTCGAGGCGCCGCCACGGGCCGGACGCATCCCCCCGTCCTCCCCGCCACGGCCACCGCCGAGGAGAATCACCTCGCGGACGTTCACCTCGGTGACATACCGGGTCTGCTTGTCCTTGTCCTCGTACTGCCGGTACTCGATGCGCCCCTCGATGTAGAGCTTGTCGCCCTTCTTCGCGTAGCGCTCGATGACATCGGCGAGCCCGGAGCCCTTCGCGTTCCAGGCGACGCACTTGTGCCATTCCGTCTTCTCCTGCTTCTCGCCGCTGGCCGACGACCACTGGCGGCTCGTGGCGAGGGAGAACTGCGCGACTTTGTTGCCGCCCGAGGTGGAGCGGATCTCGGGGTCGGCGCCGAGGTTGCCGATGAGGGTGACCTTGTTCAAGCTGCGGCTCATACTGCCTCCGGTAAGGGTTCGGCCTGCCCGATCACCCTAGAACCGGGGCGGCGGGTCGCTGCCGCCAATCTAACGCGCCCGTCATCCTCCCACGGAGCCGGGCGGGCGCCGCAGGACGAGGGCGTCCTCCCGCGGATGCTCGTAGTAGTCGCGCCGGACCCCGGCCGGGACGAACCCCGCGCGCGCGTAAAGACGCTGCGCCGCCGCATTCGACGCGCGCACCTCGAGGTAGACGGCCGGGAGCGGCGGCACCGCATCAACCGTCGCGAGGAAGGCGCGCAGGAGGGCCTCGCCGATGCCGCGGCCTCGCTGGTCGGGGACGACCGCGAGGTTCCCGAGCTCCGCCTCGTCCGCGACCTTGAGCCCCACGCAATACCCGACCACTCCCGGGTCCGTCGCGACGAGCAGGATGTGCCGCTCGGTGGTGAGGGCCTCGCGGAACGCCGACAGCCGCCAGGGATCGGCGAAGCTCGCCTGTTCGATCGCGAGGATTACCGGGAGGTCGGCTTCGACCGCGGGGCGGATCTTCACGGTGCGAGGGGCCGGCCGTGCTCGGCCTCCCATTTCACCTGTGCCTCGGCGAGTCGCCCGTAGGTGGGCTCCCACGCCGCAAGATCGACTGGCCCCACCTTGAGGAGCCACGCGACGCAGCGGACACCTCCCCGGGCATCGGGGTGCGCGACGAGCGGGGCATCGGGGCCGATCCATGCCGCCCCGGCCGCCGCGGCCGAGTCGGACAGCGTCTCGCGCGACAGGCGGGGCATCGCCTCCACCGTGCGCACCACGCCCTCGGCCTCCGTGACGATGCGGGCCACGTACTGCTCGCCGCGCAGCGCGTCCATCGTCGCGAGCCACACGCCGTCCCGCCGCGTGCCCTCCGCCCCCCCGACGACGAGCGCGAGTGACGGCACCGCATAGAGCGGCATCCCCGTCGCCTCGGCGAGCCCCTTCCCCAGCGCGCCGACGATCCGCAACGCGGTGAAACTCCCCGGCCCGTCTCCCACGACACACGCCCCCAGCGCGTCGAGCGGGCACGCGGCCTCATCCAGCAGCCGCATCACCTCGGGGAAGAGCGCGTCCCGCTCCTCCACGGTGACCGCGGCGAGCAGGCGCGGGGGACCCTCGACGTCAACGAGGGCAATCGTCCCCGCGCCGAGGGAGGCATCGAGCACCAGCCACGGACCGGTCCGCATCACGCGGTCACCCGGCGGCGGGTCGGGTCGCCTGGGAGATGCTCGATCGTGATAGCTCGGTGGTCGCCGGGGAGGAGGTCGCCGGCCCGCTCCGGCCATTCCACGAGCACAAGCCCGGGGCTCGCCAGCAGCTCCTCCCACCCGATGGCGGCGAGCTCGTGCGGGCCGCGAAGCCGATAGAGATCGGCATGGTGGACGGGGCGCCCGCTGGCCGCGGTGTAGCGATGCACGACGGCGTACGTAGGGCTCGTCACCGGATCGGTCACCCCGGCCCCGCGGAGGATGGCGGCGGCGAGGGTCGTCTTCCCCGCCCCGAGGTCGCCCGTGAGCGTGAGGAACGCGGGGGCGTCGAGCGCGCGCCCCAGCGCCTCCCCCCAGGTGATCAGCTCGGCCTCCGTGAGGTCAGCGCCGACCGGCACGAGCCCCTCCCGTCGGGCCGGCACCCATCGCCGCGCGCAGTTCGAAGAGCTCGTCGCGGAGGCGGGCGGCGGTCTCGAAGTCGAGGTCCTTGGCGGCGGCGCGCATCTCGCCTTCCAGGCGCGCAACAAGCGCCGGCAGGTCGTCGGTCGCATAGGTCCGCTGCGCCTCGGCGACCTTCTTGGCCGTCGACTTCCGCTTCCCCTCCGCCTCCCGCGCCTCACGCGGCTCCCGTGCGTCGGCGACGCGCGTGAGCGCCCGCACCTGATCCGTGCTCTTCTGCACGCCACGTGGCGTGATCCCGTGCTCAGCGTTGAACGCCTCCTGCTTCTCGCGGCGCCGCGCCGTCTCATCGAGGCACCGCCGCATCGACCCCGTGATCCGGTCGGCATAGAAGATCGCGCGCCCATCCACGTGCCGCGCGGCGCGGCCCACCGTCTGGATGAGCGAGCGGTCGGAGCGGAGGAATCCCTCCTGGTCGGCGTCAAGGATGGCGACGAGCGAGACCTCCGGCAGGTCGAGTCCCTCACGCAGGAGGTTGATGCCAATCAGCACGTCGAACTCGCCGAGGCGCAGGCCCCGCAGGATCTCCATCCGCTCGATGGCGTCGATGTCCGCGTGCATATAGCGGACGCGGACGCCAACCTGCGCGAGATAATCGGTCAGGTCCTCCGCCATGCGCTTCGTGAGGGTCGTCACCAGCACCCGCTCGCCGCGGCGCTCGCGGGCGCGGATCTCGTGGAGGAGGTCGTCGACCTGTCCCTGCACCGGACGCACCTCGATGATCGGATCGAGGAGCCCCGTAGGCCGGATCACCTGCTCCACCACGGTCCCCTCCGAGAGCCGCAGCTCGAGCTCCCCCGGCGTCGCGGAGACGTGGATCGCGCGCGGGGTGAGCGCGAGGAACTCGTCGAACATCAGCGGCCGGTTGTCGAGCGCGCTCGGCAGACGGAACCCGTACTCCACGAGGGTCGTCTTCCGCGCGCGGTCACCGTTGAACATCCCGCCGATCTGCGGCAGGGTGACGTGCGACTCGTCCACCACGACGAGGAAGTCGTCGGGGAAATAGTCGAGCAGGCAGGCCGGCCGCGCGCCCGGCTGCCGGCCCGCGAGGATGCGCGAGTAGTTCTCGATGCCCGGGCAGGTCCCGATCTCGAGCATCATCTCGATGTCGAAGTTGGTTCGCGATTCGAGCCGCTGCGCCTCGAGGAGCTTCCCCGCCCCCTTGAGCGCCACCAGGCGCTCGGCGCGCTCCGCCCGGATCTCCTTCACCGCGCGCTCGAGTGTCGGGCGCGTCGTGACGAAGTGCTTCGCCGGATAGATCGCGGTGCGCTGGAGCGGCGCGATGGTGTGTCCCGTGAGGGGATCCACCTTGGTGATGCGCTCGATCTCGTCCCCGAACATCTCGACCCGCACCGCCTGGTCCTCATAGGCGGGGAGGATCTCGACCGTATCGCCGCGGACGCGGAAGGTCCCGCGCTCGAAGGCGACGTCGTTCCGGCCGTACTGGATCGCGACGAGGGCCCGCAGGATGTCGTCGCGCGGGATACGCTGCCCCACCGCGAGCGTGACCATCGCGGCTTTGTACGACTCCGGGTCGCCGAGGCCGTAGATCGCGGAGACGGTCGCCACGACGATGACGTCCTCGCGCTCCATCAGGGAGGAGGTCGCGCGCAGCCTGAGGCGGTCGATGTCCTCGTTGATCGACGCGTCCTTCTCGATGTACGTGTCCGACGCGGGGACGTACGCCTCGGGCTGGTAGTAGTCGTAGTACGAGATGAAATACTCGACCGCGTTGCGTGGGAAGAACCCCTTGAGCTCACCGTACAACTGCGCGGCGAGCGTCTTGTTGTGCGAGAGCACGAGGGTCGGTCGCCCGTGCCGCGCGATGACGTTCGCCGCGGTCATCGTCTTCCCGGACCCAGTGACGCCGAGGAGGGTCTGAAAGCGATCGCCGCGCGCGAGGCCGGCGGTCAGCTCCGCAATGGCGCGTGGCTGATCGCCGGCGGGGGCGAAGGGCGCCTCGAGCTCGAAACGGACGGGCGCCATACGTGTGCGCGGCGCCGACGCGCCTAGAAGGCCGGCAGCAGCGACCGAGACCACGGGATCCCGGCCAGAAGCAGCAGGAGCGTGATCACGGTGAAGACCAGTGCCCGGCGATGCCGCGCCGCATCGTCAGGCGCGTTCTTCGCGATGACGCCGCCGATCGTCGCGAGCAGCACGGCGGCGACCATCAGCGTGGGATGCTCGGCAATGAAGAAGCGCCGGCTCCCGTCCCGCATCGTCCCTGCCATGTCGGCCACATACGCCTTCACCGTCGGCGACACGACGAAGAGTGAGAGCCCGATCAGCAGCTGCAGATGCAGGTTCGCCGTGAAGGCCAGGAGCAGCGGCCGCGTCTTCGAGAATGGCGTGCGGCCATTCAGGCCGCGCACGGTCTGCACAATGGCGAGGAAGCCGGTGAGGAGGACGGCCCACCGGAGGAGGTTGTGGATGGCGAGGATCATCAGGGAAATGTACGTCCGGGGCCGAGACCGAGGTTCCCCGCGCCACCGTGTGCCGCCCCTACCACCACGCATCGGGACGTTCGGGCAACCGCGCATCCGGCGCACGGGGACCGAGGGGCGCACGCGGGGCCTCGCGGCGCCCGCGCCCTAGTCGGCGAGCTTCTCCCGCCGAGCCACGCTGGCGACCCCCTTCACCCGGCGGGCCGCCTTCATGATGCGCTCGAGATGTGCGAGGTTCTCGACCTCCACGAGGGCGGCGCCGGTGACCCGCCCGTCGACCGTGCGCAGCTCGAGGGACCGGATGTCCGTGCCCGCCGCGCTAACCGCCGTTGCGAGATCGGCGTAGAGCCCCTGCCGATCCTGTCCCTCGATTGCGAGCCGGATGACGAAGCGCTCCCCCGACGTCTCCTGCCAGTCGATCTCGAGCCGGCGCTCCGGCTCGTGGACGAGGAACAGCAGATTCGGGCAGTCATGACGGTGGATGCTCACGCCGCGGCCGCGCGTGACGTAACCGACCACCTGATCGCCGGGCACCGGCTGGCAGCACTGCGCGTAGCGGACGAGCAGGCCATCCGCGCCCTGGATACGGAGCCCCTTTGAGCTGCCGCCGACCCCGCGCATCCGGTCGATGAGGCGCTCGATGGCGCTGGGTTTGAGCGCCTCCTCCGGCGCCTCGGCCGCATCCGGATAGAGCGCGGACATCACCTGCGTGACGGTCAGGTCCCCCTGCCCGATACCCGCGAGCACCTGCACGGCGTCCTGCAGCTTAAGTGCGGCCGCCGCCCGGGCGAGCTCCGCGTCGGACAGCTTGGCGTGCCGACGTCGGCGCAGCTCGCGTCCGAGGATCTCCTCTCCGACGGCGCGGAAGGTCTTCTGCTCCTCTTGACGGAGCCACTGCCGGATCTTGTGTCGCGCGCGGCCGGTGCGGACGTGGGCCAGCCAGTCGCGGTTGGGCCGCGGGACGGGCCCGCGGATGATTTCGCAGGTCTCCGAGTTCCGGAGCTCGCGGGAGAGTGGGACGATGCGGCCGTTCACGCGAGCGCCCTGCGTCCGGAGGCCGACCTGTGTGTGCACCGCGAAGGCGAAGTCGATCGGCGTCGCCCCCTTCGGGAGCTGGATGACGTCCCCGCTCGGCGTGAAGACAAAGATCTCGTCCTGGTACAGGTCGAGCTTCAGGAACTCGAGGAACTGGTCCGGGGTCTC
>JBMTAR010000009.1:0-21509 GCA_049428925.1 Gemmatimonadaceae bacterium | reverse complement strand
TCTCCCCGCGGAGTCTCGACGCGGCCATCGGGGTGGTGAAGGCGTACACCACGCGTGTCGGGGCCGGGCCCCTCCCGACTGAGTTCGACGAGGCGATGAGCCAGCACGTGCGCACCCTCGGCAACGAGTTCGGCGCCACCACGGGTCGGCCACGTCGATGCGGATGGTTCGACGCCGTCGTCGTGCGCTATGCCGTGCGCGTCAACGGGCTCACGGGGCTCGCGATCACCAAGCTGGACGTGCTCGATACACTCGACCGGATCGGCCTCTGCACCGGCTACCGAGTCGATGGATCGGTGACCTCCGAGTTCCCCGGGGACATTGCCGACCTCGAAGGGATCGAGCCGGTGTACGAGTGGTTCGATGGCTGGCAGGCACCGACGTCTGCGGCGCGGACGCTCAGCGACCTGCCGAACGCGGCCCGTCTCTATCTCGATCGTATCCAGGAGCTGGTGGAGTGTCCGGCTCAGTATGTGAGCGTCGGTACGCGACGCGATCAAATCATCGGCCTCTAGTTCTCCTGAGTCCTTCGCGGGCAGTCGGATGACATGAGTTAGACGGCGGCGGTGATACTGGCGGTGTGTTGTCAACATCGCTGTCGGTTGGCTCGTCCACTTCGTTTCGGCTCCGAACTTTTGGCGCTACTTCGCTTGAACGTTTGACGCCGGAGGATCGGCGGGAGCTCACCGGCACGGCCATCCGGATCGACGTCGTGGATGAATTGTGACGTGCCGCACATCCCGATTGACCCTCGGAGCGCTAGGATGCTATCGTCAGGCGGAAGCCCTGACTTCGATTCGGGTCTCGCCTGATGGTCGGCTCTGCCACTCCCGTGTCTGTCTCCCTTTCTTCGAGGTTCGCATGTCCAAGCGCGCGTCCGTGCTGCTCGCCCGCTCCCTGATCTCCCGCGCGGCCTGCGGTGGCGGCGGCACCGGCGCCACGGCGGGGACGGGCCCGTCGCCGGTGAACGTGAACCGCCTCCCGGATTGGTTCACCAGCGTCCCGACGGACGCGAACACGATGTACGCGGCGGTGACGGCCGAGTCGCGTGACCTGCAGCTCGCCATCAACAAGGCGGTCACCGACGGGCGGAACAACCTGGCCCAGCAGATGGAGGTCAAGTTCGAGGGGCTCTCCAAGCGCTTCCAGGAGGAGACCGGTCTTGGCGCCGACGCGCAGCTGATCGACCAGTTCACGCAGGCCTATAAGGGCATCGTGAGCCAGACCATCAACGGATCGCGGGCGGCGAAGCAGGAGATCGTCAGCACCCCGGCCGGCGGGTACCGGGCCTACGTGCTCGTGGAGCTCCCGATCGGGCAGGCGAGCCAGGCGCTGATGCAGCGCGTCCGGGCCAACGAGCAGATGTACACGCGCTTCCGCGCGAGCCAGGCGTTCGACGAGCTCCAGAAGGAGGTCGAGCGGTACGAGGCGTCGCAGCGCCCGCGCCCGTAATGACGGGTCGGCAGGACTCCGGAGCCCGGCGCTCGCTCGCCGGGCTCTTCCTGTTTCCGGTGCTGGGCGCGCTCGCCGCGGTCGGCGCGGTCGCCTGTGCCCCGGCCGGCGGGTCGGCGGTGGCCACCGTCACGCCCGCCGTGGCGGTCCCGCTGGCGGAGGCGCTGGAGTATCCCGCGTGGTTCCTGACGCCGGGTCCCGCGCTCGCGGGCACAGTCGTGTCGTTCGCGCCGGTCGGGCTCCAGCGCGCGGCGGCGGAGTCTGCTGCGGTCGTGGACGCGCGTGAGACGGTGGCGCGTGCCCGGCGGGTGCGGATCGAGCTCGACGCCGCGTTTCAGTCGGGGCTCGGCGTGGCGCTCACGAGCCAGGGCGAGCGGTTCCGCGAGATCGCGCTCAGCCCGGTTCCCGACTCGGTTCGGCTGCTCTCGAGTGCGGCGGTGCGCGGTACACTCTTCGCGTTGGTGGCCGGCCCTCGACAGACGATTGAGCCTCCCGGTATGACGCTCGTCGCGGTTCCCGCCACGCCCCCGGAGTGGGTGCGGACGCTGCCGCGCGGTGAGGGTGTGGTCTATGCCGTGGGGGTCGCGCCCGCCACCTTTCGGGAGGCGGCTGGGTGGCTCGAGGCCGAGCGGCACGGGCGCGCGCAGTTGGCGGCCAGCGTCTCGTCGCGGGTGCGCACGCTCGCGATGGGGTCCGGTCGAGATGAAGCGACAGTCACGACGGTCTCGAGTGCCGTGACGCTGGCGGATGTCGTGGTGGAGGGGCGGTGGCGGGATCGGTCGACCTGTTTCGTCCTCGTACGAGGGCGGGTGCTGGAGGCACAGTGATGCAGATGCGTGCGTGGCGGACGATGGCGATGTCGGCGGCGGTGCTTGGCTGTGGAGGGGCGACCGCGGCCGGTGCGGGGACGCCGACGGCGGCGGGCGCGCCGACGCCGGTGCGTGCGCCGGTGAACGCACCGGTCAGTGCGCCCGCGAGCGCGCCGGTCCGTGCCACCGCCACACCCGGTGGTGCCACCTCGAGTGCTGCGCCGACCGCTGCGCCGACCGTTTCGCCGATGCCGCGGGTTGAGCCGTGCCCTGCGCCGACGGCGGCGCCGCGGTGGTCGGTGATCCGACTCGCCGAGTATCTGCCGCGCGACCGATCGCGTGCGGACGTGGAGCAGGCGCTGCTCGGGCAGGCGCGGCTCGCGATTGTGGAGCGCGATCTGGGGATCAGCGTGAGTGGTGTGACGACGCGCGTGGTCGGCGAGGAAGGGGTCGGGGCGAACTCGCAGCTGACCGACATCTTCCTGCAGCAGTTCCGGCAGGAGGTCGGCGGGCGCGTGGTCGAGGAGTGCGCGCGGTTCGTCGATGTGGGGCGCGACTCGATGGCGATCGAGTTCTCCGCGGTGGTGGCGCGGGAGACCGAGGCCGCGTCGGCGGGGTTCGAGGGCGAGGTCACGATCGGGCAGCCGGCGTACCGTGAGCAGGACAAGGTGACGCTGACGGTCAAGAGCACCGAGGCGACGCGGGTGTATCTCTTCGCCGTGGCGAAGGATGGCTCGGCGACGCTCTTCTTCCCGCATCAGTACGACACGCTGAACGTGCTCCGTCCGAACGAGGCGTTGGCGCTCCCCCGGCGCGGGAGCCCGTACGAGCTCGTCGCGAGCCTCGACCCTCGATTCGGGGCGCCGCAGGTGGAGCACGTGCTGGCGCTCTTCTACAAGGGGCCGGGCTCGGCGCCGTTCCAGGCGCGGGACGCGTTCGCGCGGACGTTCACGAACGCGGAGATCAACCAGGCGATCATGCGGATCCCGCGGAGCCTGCGGACGCAGGCGGCGAGCGGGTATACGATCGCGCGGCGGGCGCCGTAGGGCGGTAAACGGGGGCGGCTGAACGCGTTCCCTCGGCAGCGGGAGCGACCCCGGTCCGCCTCTGACGTGCGGACGTTAGTTTTCTCGAATGTCCGCTGCGAATCGTCCCGACGTCCTCGACGCCCTCGTCAGCCTCGCCAAGCGCCGGGGCTTCATCTTCCAGTCCTCCGAGATCTACGGAGGCACCGGCTCCGTCTGGGACTACGGTCCCCTCGGCGTGGAGCTGAAGAACAACGTCAAGCAGCGCTGGTGGAATGCGATGGTGCGCGAGCGCGACGACGTCGAGGGCCTCGATGCGGCGATCCTGATGCACCCGCGCGTCTGGGAGGCCTCCGGCCACGTCAGCGGGTTCTCCGATCCGCTCGTCGACTGCAAGGCGTGCAAGGCGCGCTTCCGCGCCGACAAGCTCACCGACGCCGCCTGCCCGCGGAAGCCGTCCAAGAAGCCCGGCGAGCACACCGACTGCCAGCTCACCGAGCCGCGCCAGTTCAACCTGATGTTCAAGACCTTCATGGGCCCCGTGGAGGACTCGGCGGCGGTGGTCTATCTCCGCCCGGAGACGGCGCAGGGGATCTTCGTGAACTTCCTCAACGTCCAGCAGGCCACGCGCCAGAAGGTCCCCTTCGGGATCGCCCAGATCGGCAAGGCGTTCCGCAACGAGATCACCCCGGGGAACTTCACCTTCCGGACGCGCGAGTTCGAGCAGATGGAGATGCAGTTCTTCGTCGAGCCAGGCACGGATATGGAGCACTTCGAGCGCTGGAAGCAGGCGCGCCTCGACTGGCATCTCGCCCTCGGCCTCGACCGCGACCGGCTCCAGTTCCATCAGCACACGGAGAAGGAACTCGCGCACTACGCCCGCGCCGCCTTCGACATCAACTTCGACTTCGGCGGTACCCTCGGCTTCCAGGAGATCGAGGGGGTCCACAACCGCTCGGACTTCGACCTCCGGCAGCATCAGGAGTTCTCGTCGAAGAAGCTGGAGTACGTCGATCAGGCGAACAACAAGCGCTACCTCCCGTACGTCATCGAGACCTCGGTGGGCGCGGACCGCGTGACGCTCGCGATTCTCGTGAACGCGTTGCGCGAGGAGGCGGTCCCCGGCGAGCAGGAGGGGCGCACGGTGATGGGGCTCCATCCGGCCCTCGCCCCCATCAAAGCCGGTGTCTTCCCGCTCACCAAGAAGGACGGTCAGCCCGAGATGGCGGAGCGCCTCGCGACGGCGCTCCGGAAGAAGTTCAACGTCTTCTACGACGAGGCCGGCGCCATCGGCCGCCGCTACCGCCGGCAGGACGAGGCGGGGACCCCCTTCGGCATCACCGTCGACGGCGACTCCACGGCCAATGACGACGTCACGATCCGCTTCCGCGACGATATGGGCCAGATCCGCGTGAGCACGTCGAAGGTGGTCGAGGTGCTCACGAACTATCTCGAGGCGGATCACCCGCGGGCCGACGCCGCGCGGGCGGGCTGAGCCGGGGCGGCACGATGGCGATCGTCTACCTCAACGGCCGCTTTGTTCCCGAAGCGGAAGCGCTCATCCCCGCGAACGACCGGGGCTTCGTCTTCGGTGACGGCATCTACGAGGTGGTGCGGATCCTCGAGGGACGCGTCTTCGCGTGGGACGCGCACGCGGCCCGGATGACGCGGGGGCTCGCCGGCATCCGCATCGATGCGTTCGGCACGGCGGACGTGGCGGCGCTGCACGAGGTCTGCACACGCCTCGTCCGCGAGAACGACCTTGCCACCGGCGAGGCCACGGTCTACCTGCAGGTCTCGCGCGGGGCGGCCACGCGGACGCACCACTTCCCGCCCGCCGGCACGCCGCCCACGGTCTACGCCGCGGCCCAGCGCTTCACGCCGAACTTCCCGATGCGCGACCGGGGCGCGAAGGGGATCACCTTCGCCGACATCCGCTGGGCGCGCTGTGACCTCAAGACGGTGAACCTCCTCGGTCCCGTGCTCGCGCGGCAGGCCGCGAAGGAGCACGATGCCTACGAGGCGATCCTCCATCGCGACGGCATGGTCACCGAGGGGGCGGCGACGAACGCCTTCGCGGTCATCGACGGCGTGCTCCGCACCCACCCGCTCACGCACCACATCCTCCCCGGGATCACCCGGGCCATCCTCATGGAGATCATCCGCGAGCTCGGGATCCCCTGCGAGGAGCGGCCGGTGAGCCTGCAGGAGCTCCCGGGAGTGGATGAGCTCTTCGTCTGCGGGACGACGACCGACGTGCAGCCGATCGTGACGCTCGATGGGAAGCCGGTGGGTGGCGGGGTTCCGGGTCCGATCACCGTCCGGATCAAGGAGGCGTTCGCCACGCGTCTCTACGGGCGGGGCTGAGCGCCCCACCCTAGGGGGACGACGCTCCGCAACAGCGGCCGTCAGACCCGCGGAGCGGTCGGAAGGTGCCGGGCGACGGGGTGGCGTCCGCTCCACGACGGTCGGTGCCGAATGCTAGATTTCCCGCCGGAAATCCCCCCACGAGGACCTCAGGTGAGACACCAGCAAAGCGGCAGGACCCTCCAGCAGCAGCGCACCTCCCTCTCGCCGGCCGAGGTGCTCGTGTCGGCGCGGGAGTTCTTCGCTCGGCAGTCGGGCATCTACTCGGCCTTCCTCGAGAAGGAGGGGCCGAACTGGATGAGCCTGCGCGGGCAGGGGGGTGAGGAGATCGCCATCGCCGCCACCGAGGAGATGGGCGCCACGAGCGTGAGCGCCTCGTCGTACATGTTCGACGCGCAGGTGGCGCAGTTCCTCACCTCGCTCCCCCCGGCAGCGACGCCGGCGGCGGTCTCGTGAGCGCGGGGGTGACGCTCCCCTTCCGGACGCACGGTGCGGCGCTCGCCCTCGGCGCGGACGACGCGACGGCGATCACGGTGCGCGTCCAGCTGCCGGAGCTCTGGGAGACCATCGCGGTGCGCTGTGGCAGCGCGGTCAGCGTGGCGGCACTCAAGGCGGCGGCGCTTGAGGCATTCGGACAGCGGCTCCACCCAGCGCACGAGTACGTGATGAAGCTGCGCGGGCACGAGGTGCGCGACGAGGCGTCGACGGTGTCGGCCGCCGGTGCGCGCGACGGGTCGACCTTCCTCCTCACCTATCGGCATCGTCGGCCGGTGAAGTGAGGGGGGCGCCGCGTCGCCTCGCAGCGCTGTGACGCCGACGCCCCTCGCCTTCCTCTCCCACGCCGACGTCGGTCGTCACGACACCGGCTGGCGCCACGCGGAACACGTGGGTCGGGTGCGCGCCATCACGAGCGCGCTGAAGTACCATCCTGAGCTCTTCATGGCGCTCGACCTCCTCGAGGGGCGGCACGCCACCGAGGCCGAGCTGGCCCTCGCGCACGATCCGGCCTACGTGACGCGGGTGCGCGAGGCCGCCGCCGCTGGCGGTACGCGCTTCGACGCCGACACCGTCGCGAGTGAGGGGAGTTGGGATGCCGCGAGCGCAGGCGCGGGCGCCGTGCTCGAGGGCGTCGAGCGCGCCCTCGACGGGCGCAATCGCCGCAGCTTCGTCGCGGTACGCCCGCCGGGCCACCACGCGCTCCGTGATCAGGCGATGGGGTTCTGCCTCTTCGGCAACGTCGCGCTCGGCGCGCATCACGCGCTCCGGCTCGGCGCCGCACGGGCGCTGATCGTCGACTGGGACGTACACCACGGCAACGGGACGCAGGCGCTGGTCGAGCACGATCCTCGGATCCGCTTCGTCTCGATGCATCAATGGCCCTGGTATCCGGGGTCGGGCGCGGCCGAGGACCGCGGGCCGCACGGGACGGTCTGGAACGCGCCGATGGCGGCGGGGCTCGCCGCCGCCACCTACCGCGAGACTCTCCTCGCGGCGATCGACGCCGCGACCAACGGGTGGACACCGGACCTCGTGCTCATCTCCGCGGGCTTCGACTCGCTCGCCGGCGATCCACTCGGTGGTTTCACGCTCGAGCCCGAGGATCTCGCCGAGGTCACGCGTGGGCTCGTGGCGCGCGCCGAGCGGTGGTGTGGCGGCCGTCTGGTGAGCGCCCTCGAGGGGGGATATGACCCGCCGCGGCTCGCGGCGGGCGTCGTCGCGCACCTCGAGGCGCTGCGGTAGCTTCCGGTATGCCTCCCTCTCGGCCGCGGAAGACGCTGCGCCTCCGGCGTCGTGACGACGCGGGTGCCTCCGAGGGGACGAGCGTCCCGCGCTCCTGGTACCAGCCGCCGGCGGGCGCCTTGCGCCGCGATCTCGACCCGACGGAGTTCCCGGAGATCCTCGCCTCCGGTCAGGGCACGCTGTGGGTCGACATCGACCTCCGGCACCCCGACCAGCACGCACTGCTCGGCAGCGTCTTCCAGTTCCATCCGCTGAGCATCGAGGACACGACCTCCGCCGAGGGGCGCGTGAAGGTCGAGGAGTTCCCGCGCTATCTCCTCGTGGTGATCCGCGGCGTGCGTCTGATGGATGAGACGCCGGACCAGTATGACATCGACACCTTCAACCTCTGGTGCTTCCTCGGGCCGAACGCGCTCGTCACGGTGCGCGGGCCGCACGCGCCCGGGGTGGATGCGTTGGCGGAACGGCTCGCGCGGGCGCCGGAACTCCTCGAGCGCGGGGCGAGCCGGCTGATGCACCACGTCCTCGATGCGACGGTCGATGCCTACTTCCCGATCGTCGATCAGCTCGACGCCTTCGTGGACGGGCTCGAGGAGCGCGTCTTCGTGCGCTTCGAGCAGGAGGCGCTGCGCGACATCTTCTCGGTGAAGCGGCTCGTGCTGCAGCTCCGACGTCACCTCGCGCCGATGCGCGAGGTCTTCAACATCCTGCAGAACCGTCCCTCGTCGCTCATCTCCCCCGAGTCGCAGATCTACTTCCGCGACGTGTACGACCACGTCATCCGGCTCAATGAGGCGCTCGACGCCTACCGCGACCTCCTCTCGAGCACGATGGACTCGTACCTCACGCAGGTCTCCAATCGGATGGGGCTCGTGACGAAGGGGCTCACGGTCGTCGCCACGCTCAGCGTGCCGTTCGTCGTCGTGAGCGGGATGTGGGGGATGAACTTCGAGGACGTCCCGCTCTCGCACTCGCCGCACGGCTTCTGGGTCATGCTGGCGTTGCAGCTCGGGCTCGGCGGGGCGCTGATCCTGCTTCTCCGCCGCCGCGGCTGGCTCTGACGGATGTTCTGTCCCGATTGCGGCAGCTGGAACCGGAGCGCACTGCGGACGTGCGCACGGTGCGCGCGGGCACTTCCCGCGGTGCAGGGACCGAGCGAGCTCCCCGATGCGCTGGTGACCGCGCTGCGGCACGCGCTGGGTGCGCGGTATCGGATCGTGCGGCGCGTGGGGAGCGGCGGGATGGCGGAGGTGTACGAGGGGCGGCACCACCTCCTCGGGCGTCGCGTCGCGGTGAAGGTCCTGCATCCCCACCTGGCACGCGATCCGGAGATGCGGGCGCGCTTCCGCCGCGAGGCCGAGGCCGCGAGCCGGCTCGCGCATCCGTTCATCTGCTCGCCGCTCGACTACGGTGAGGTGGGGGAGACCGTCGCCCTTGTGCAGCCGTTCCTACCCGGCGGGTGCTTTGCCGACGAGGTGCTTGAGGGTCGCCGAGTGTCGGCGCCGCGGGTGGCGCGCATCGTCGCGCAGCTCGCCGCGGCGCTCGATTACGCCGCGCGGCAGGGGGTGATCCATCGCGATGTGAAGCCCGACAACGTGCTCTTCGACGAGGACGGCAACGCGATCCTCACCGACTTCGGCATCGCGAACGCGCGCTTCCAGGCACGCCTCACCGCGGGCGGCCGGGCGATGGGGACGCCGCACTACATGGCGCCGGAGCAGGCGATGGGCCGCCTCACCGACGCGCGCACCGACCTCTACGCACTCGGCGTGATGATGTACGAGTGTCTCGCGGGGGTGCCCCCGTTCGACGGCCCCGACGGCCAGGCGATCGGATACAAACAGGTGCATGAGGTGCCGCGCCCGCTGGGTGACGTCGCCGGTGCTGTGCCTCCCGCGCTCGTCGCGATTGTGATGCGGTGTCTCGACAAGGATGCCGATGCGCGCTTCCAGCGCGGACACGACCTCGCCGACGCGCTCACCACCTGGCTCGCGGCTGCCGGCGGTGGGGACGGCGCGCGCGCGGCCCGTCCGGGCGGCTGATGACCGCGACCCCCTCGGGGCCGCGGCGCCTCGTCGAGGTCGCGCTCCCGCTGCCGCTGCGCCGGACCTTCACCTATGCGGTGCCGGAGGCGCTGACCGATCGGGTGGTCCCTGGCGCGCGCGTGGTGGTGCCGGTGCGCGGTCGCCGCGTCGTCGGCTTCTGTGCGGGGCCGAGCGACGGCGCATCGCTCGGCGCGGTCGAGGCCAAGCCGATCCTCGACGCGCCGGACGTCGAGCCGGCGCTCCCGCCCGATCTCCTCGCGGCGTGCGAGTGGATTGCGGACTACCACGTCACCGCGCTGGGGCTCGTCTGCCGCGCGGCGCTCCCCGCCGCGCTCGGCGTCGCGAGCCGCCCCGATGCGCCGGGCCGGACCGCGCGGCTGATTGTCCTGACCGACGCGCTCCCCTCGCTCCTCGCGCGCGACCGGGTGTTCGGGCGGGCGCATCAGCAGCGAGCGCTCTTCGAGCTCGTCGAACAGCTCGGCGGGACGGCCGATCTCGCCGCGGTGACGGCGCAGCTCGGCTGCACGCCATCGGTGGTGGAGGGGCTCGTGCGGCGCGGTGTAGCACGCATCGACACCGCCGATCGCCCACGTGATCCCTTCGCGGCGCAGCCGCCGTCCCCCGTCGCGGTGCACGCGCCGACGGCGACGCAGCGGGAGGCTGTCGCGTCGATTCTCGCGCTCCCCGCTGGGGGGGCGGCGCTCCTGCACGGCGTCACCGGCAGCGGGAAGACGCTCGTCTATCTCGAGGTGCTGGAGCAGGTGGTGCGTCGCGAGGGGCGCACGGCGATCGTGCTCGTCCCCGAGATCGCGCTCACGCCGCAGACGGTGGACCGCTTCCGTGGACGATTCGGCGACCTCGTCGCGGTGCTCCACTCGGGGCTCTCCGACGGGGAGCGGCTCGACGCCTGGCGGGCGCTCCGCGCCGGGACCAAGCGCATCGCGGTCGGGGCGCGCTCGGCGGTCTTCGCGCCGCTCCCGGACCTCGGCGCAATCATCGTCGACGAGGAGCATGAGGCGAGCTACAAGCAGGCGGAGGCCCCGCGGTATCACGCGCGCGAGGTGGCGTTGATCCGGGCGCGCGAGACCGGCGCGCGGTGCGTGCTCGGGAGCGCGACGCCGAGCCTCGAGAGCTGGCGCAACGCGCAGCAGGGTCGCCTCGCGCTCCTCTCGCTGCCGGCGCGCGTCGGGGGCGGGACGCTGCCGGCGGTGCGCGTCGTCGACCTCCGGCAGGAACGGCGTGCCTCGCTCCCCGATGACGTCGCGCGGCGGCAGGTCGTCTCCGCCTCGCTCGAGGCGCTCGTCCACGATCGCCTCGCGCGGGGCGAGCAGGCGATGCTCCTCCTCAACCGACGTGGATACGCGGCCTTCGTGCAGTGCGCCGAGGGGCACGTGGCGGCCTGCCCGGACTGTTCGATCTCGCTGACCTACCACCGGACCCCCGAGCGGCTCGTCTGTCACTACTGCCAGCATCAGGAGCCAGCGGGGAAGCGGTGCCCCGACTGCGATGCGCCGATGGAGCGGCAGCGCGGGCTCGGGACGCAGCAGGTGGAACGGCTTCTCGTCGAGCGGTTCCCGACCGCGCGGATTGCACGGATGGATGTCGACACGACAAGTGGGAAGTGGGCGCACGCGCGGATCCTCGAGCGCTTCGGGCGCGGGGAGATCGACCTCCTCCTCGGCACGCAGATGATCGCGAAGGGACTCGACTTCCCGAATGTCACGCTGGTGGGGGTGATCGACGCCGATGTCGGCATCAACCTCCCGGACTTCCGGGCGAGCGAGCGGACCTTCCAGCTGCTGAGCCAGGTGGCGGGGCGCGCGGGCCGCGGGCCGCGGGGCGGGGAGGTGGTGATCCAGACGCGGACGCCGGGGCATCACGCCGTGCGGCACGCGGCGTCGCACGATTTCCTCGGGTTCGTCGCGGAGGAGCTCGCGGCACGCGAGGATCCCCCTTATCCGCCGACGCTTCGGCTCGCGAACGTCGTCGTGAGCGGGCTCGAAGAAGGGGCGGTGGCCGACTTCGCGGAGCGCGTCACGCGGTGGCTCGTCGGCGCGGACGCGCGCTTCGGGCTCGGCGTGACGGTGCTGGGGCCGGCGCCCTGCCCGATCGAGCGGGTGAAGACGCGGTATCGGTGGCATGTCATCCTGAAATCGGCGCAGGCGGCCCCGCTGACGCGGCTCCTCGCGGGGCTCGTCGACGGGGTCGAGGTGCCCACCGCCGGGGCGATGCGGCTCGCGGTGGACCGGGACCCCGTCGCGCTGCTCTGACCTCGCGGCGCTGGCGGCGCGCGCTGCTGGACGTGCGGGTCACCGGGTGCGCGGGTGGTGGTCGGGCGTCGCCCCGGCGATCTTTCCCCGATGGCCCAGTCGACCCTCGCCCTCGCCGCGGACGCCCGCGAGCGGTTCCTCCTCGACATCGCGGAGGTCGTGCCGGAGGCACGGATCGCGGAGCTCCACTTCTTCCCGCCGCTGCGGCAGGGCGCGTTGGAGACGGGGGTCGCGGTCATCGCGGCGGAGCCTGAGGACCCGGCGCGGACGCGCCACGTCGTCTTCAGCGCGCGCTACCGCTGGACCCGGAAGGGGCCCGATCGCGGGAAGTGGGAGCACGAGGTGGTGGCCGAGGCCGACGCGCCGCTCATCACCGTCGAGGCGGTGGTGCAGGGGGTGAAGGCGCGCGCGAACGAGGTGGTGGAGCCCGATCGGATGTCGGGCGATGAGGCGCGCACGCGAATCGCGGAGCTGCGGTGTCGGAGCACCCCGCAGTAGCGCGGTTCGTCGCCTACCTCCGGGATCAGAACCTCCCGGTGACGGCGCAGCGCCTCGCGGTCGCGGAGGCGCTGCTGACCTCGGAGCGGCATCTCTCCGCGGAGGAGGTGGCCGCGGAGGTCGCCCGCGGCGGTGGGGCGGTGGGCACGGCGACGATCTATCGGACCATCGACACCCTCCTCGCGAGCGGGCTGCTCGTCGAGCGTGATTTCGGCGAGGGGTTCCGCCGCTTCGAGCCGGCGCGCGACATTCCCCATCACGAGCATCTTGTCTGCGACCAGTGCGGCCGCGTCGAGGAGTTCCGTGACGAACGGCTGGAGCGGATGACGACGATTGTGGCCGAGTCGCGCGGCTTCGCGCGGCAGCGGCACCGGCTCGTCATCCACGGCATCTGCCGCGAGTGCCAGCGGGGCGGGCCCCGCCGGCCTTAGGCCACGTTCGTACCCGGGCCCATCCACCCGGCCCCGTCCGCCCGTCCGGCGCATCGCCCATATTCCGGGGCGTCGCGCGCCCTCGCCCTCTGTCAGGATCCCGCCGTGTCCGGATTCGAATCTCCCCTCTCGCTCGGCATCGCCTTCACCGCCGGGGTGCTCAGCTTCCTGAGCCCGTGCGTCCTGCCGCTCGTGCCGAGCTACGTGACCTTCATCACGGGGATGTCGCTCGAGGACCTGCGGCACACGCGGCGCGAGGCGCTGGTGCACGCGGTCCTGTTCGTCATCGGTTTCTCCATGATCTTCCTCGCGCTCGGCGCGGGGGCCACGGCGTTCGGGCAGCTGATGATCCGCAACCGCGACCTCATCAGCCGGATCGGCGGCGTGATGATCATCGCCTTCGGCCTCTACCTACTTGGGGTGTTCAACCTCGGGCTGCTCGCGCGTGATACGCGGCTGCACCTGGCCAACAAGCCGCTCGGCTACTTCGGCACCGTGCTGGTGGGGATCGCCTTCGGCGCGGGGTGGTCCCCGTGCATCGGCCCGATTCTCGGGGCGATCCTGACGATGGCCGCGAACGAGGGGGACCTCGGACGCGGCCTGCAGCTGCTCGGGGCCTACTCGGCGGGGCTCGCGGTGCCGTTCCTGCTTGCCGCGCTGGCGGTGGATCGGTTCCTCGATCTCTTCGCCCGGGTGCGGCACCGGATGGTGTGGGTCAATCGCGTGGCCGGGGTGCTGTTGCTCTGCGTCGGGCTCCTGCTCGTGAGCAATCGGTTCACCGTGCTCTCGAGCTGGCTGCAGGACCTCACCCCGGCCTTCATCCGCGACCGGATCTAGAACTTCCAGCCAAGCACGATCGGCATCGAGTGCATCTCGGGGTCGAGCTGGATCGACTGGTAGCGCGCCTCGAGGAACCAGCGGCCACGGCCGACGCCGGCGCCGAAGGTGTAGGCGAGATCCGACTCGGCGTCGCTACCGGACGCGTTGCTGTCCATCTGGTAGAAGCCGAGGCCGCCGAGCAGGTAGACGCCCGTGGTCTGGATCGGCACGATCGCGCTCGCCATCACCCCGATCTGCGTCCAGTGCCCATCGCCGACGAGATCGGCGAGGTCGTTCGAGAAGGCGTACCGGGCGTAGTCACCGCTGATGCGGGCGGTGAAGCGGTCGGTCACGGGCATATCGACCTGCGCACCGACGACGTACCCGGTCTTGGCGGCGTCGCCCATATCGCCGAGGGGGACGCCGGCCCCGAGCGTCACGGCGAAACGGGGGGCGTCGCTCCGCTGGGCGGCGGCCGGGACAGCGAGCAGAGAGACGAGTGCCGTGACGAGGGTGGCGACACGGACGGGGGAAGCGGACATCGCGAGCTCCTGTGAGGGTGAGGTGTGACGAGCGGACGATGCCGCCCCGCGCCCCCTCCCCTCAATCAGCGTTTCGCCCGGCTCCCCGTCAGGCGCCGCCCGGCACCGCCGTCGGGGGCTCCGCCGTCGGGGGCTCCGCCGTCGGGGGCTCCGCGGCCTCGAGCTCCTCCTCGAGGCGTTGACGGTCGAGCAACGCCCAGTACCGACCGCGAGCGGCGAGGAGCTCCTCATGGCGCCCCTGTTCGACGATGCGGCCCTCGTCGAGGACGAGGATCCAGTGCGCATCGCGCACCGCCGTGATGCGATGACTCGCGATGATCGCGGTACGGCCGGCGAGCGCCTCACGAAGCCCGCGGAGGATCGCGGCCTCGGTCTGCGTGTCGACGGCGGCGAGGGCGTCATCGAGGATGACGACGGCGGGGCGGCGTGCGAGCGCCCGGGCGAGCGCGGCGCGTTGGCGCTGGCCACCCGAGAGGTTCACGCCACGCTCGCCCAGCATCGTCTCCCAGCCATCCGGGAGCGCCTCGATGGTCTCGGCGAGTTGCGCGACTCCTGCCGCCCAGCGCGCGGCGTCGCCGTCGCCGGTGCCGTACTCCAGGTTCGCGCGGATCGTCTCGCTGAAGAGCACGCTCTCCTGCGGGACGAAGCCGATCTCGGCGCGCAGGACGTGCAGCGGGATCTCGCGCACGTCGATGCCATCGAGGAGGATCCGCCCCCGCGTCGGATCGGTGAGGCGCGGGAGGAGCTCGAGCAGCGTGCTCTTCCCGCTCGCCGTCGCGCCGACGATGCCGAGCGTCGTCCCGGCGGGGACGTCGACGGTGATCTCGTGCAGCACCTCGCGCGCGGCCCCGGGATAGGTGTAACTGACCTGCTCGAGGGTGAGGCGTCGGCCGCCCGCGGCGGGGGGAAGCGCCGTCCCGGGCGCGATGCTATCGCGCAGCGTCGGCTCGGCGTCGAGGATGTCGAGGACGCGGCGCATCGAGGCGGCGCCGCGCTGGAAGAGGTTCGTGACCCACCCGAGCGCGATGAGGGGCCAGGTGAGGTTGGCGAGGTAGAGGCCGAACGCCACGAAGGTCCCGACGCTCATCCGCCCGTCGAGCACCATCCCGCCTCCCACCCCGAGGACGACGGCGGCACCGAGCCCGGCGAGGAGGGTGAAGCTGGGATTGAAGAGCGCGTTGAGCCGCGCGAGGCGCATGTTCCGCGCGAGGTACTCATCGCTCAGCGCCGCGAAGCGCGCGGACTCGGCCTCCTCCTGCGCGTAGGCGCGCACGACCCGCACGCCGGAGAGATGCTCCTGCGTCATCGTGGTGAGGTCGCCGAATTGGGCCTGCACCCGCTCGAACCGGTCGTGCGTGGCGCGTCCCAGCGTCCACATCACCCACGGCAGCGGCACCATCGGCAGCAGCGCGAGGAGGGTGAGGCGCGGGCTGATCTGCACCATATAGGCGAGCGCGAAGAGCGCGCCGAAGATGGTGTTGGTGAGGTACATGATCGCGGGGCCGACGGCCATCCGGACGGCCCCGAGGTCGTTCGTGAGTCGCGCCATCACCTCGCCGGTGCGGGTGCGGCCGTACCACGCGGCGTCGAGGGTGGTGCAGCGCGCGAAGGCGGCGTCCCGCAGGTCGGTCTCGACGATCCGCGAGACCCCGTTGAGGATCTCCCGCATCTGGAAGCGGAAGAACGCCATCGTGAGCGTGACCGCGACCATCGTCGCGCCGATGCGGACGACGGCGGTGACGCCCGCCCCGCTCCCCAGCGCGTCGATCGCCTGCTTGAGCAGGGTGGGGATGAGGCTGTTGATCGCGGTGGAGAGGACCACGCAGGCGAGCCCCGCCGCGAACCGCCAGCGGAACGGCCGCATCCTGGGGAGCCGCCGGAGGAGGCGGCGCATGCGGGGCGGGGCGGGTGGGGGCGACCCCGCCCTCAGTAGCCGACGGCGGCGCCCGAGCCGCGCGGCTCGCGGACGCCGTGCCAGCCGCCGGGGACGCGCAGAATCGCGTTCACGTTGGCGATCGCGCCCTGCCTCCCGAGCGCGTGGCCCATCCCCTCGAGTGTGGCGAGCTCCGCGTCCGCGAAGCCCTGGCTCTCGACGCGGATCTGGTCCGGGAGCGACTGGTGGTGCAGGCGCGGCGCGCGCATCGCGTCGCCGAGCGTCATCCGATGCTCGATCACGTTGAGGATTACCTGCGTGACCGCCGTGATGATGGTCGGACCGCCCGCCGCACCAACCACGAGGAGCACCTGCCCCTGCGGGTCGAGCACGATCGTCGGGGACATCGCGGAGAGCATCCGCTTGCCGGGCTGCACCGCGTTCGCCTCCCCCTGTACGAGGCCGAACATGTTCGGCGTCCCGGGCTGCGCGGCGAAGTCGTCCATCTCGTTGTTCAGGAAGAAGCCGCCGCCCGGCACCCAGACCGCGGAGCCGTAGCCGCCGTTGATGGTCGTCGTGGTGGCGACGGCGTTGCCCGCGGCATCCACGACGCTGTAGTGCGTGGTGTGCTCCGGCTCGCGACCCTGCGGCGCGAACGCCGGCGTCTTCGAGGCGCGGGTGCGGTCGATCGTCGCGGCGAGCGTCGCGGCGTACGACTTGCTCACGAGCTCGGCGCGTGGCACGGGGACGAAGTCGGGATCGGCGAGCTTCGCATTGCGGTCCTGGAAGCTCCGACGGAACGCCTCGGCGAGGAGGTGCATGTACGGCGCCGTGCCGAACGCGGGGAGCGGGCCGAAGGTCTCGAGGATGTTGAACGTCTCGGTCATCGTGATCCCGCCCGAGGAGGAGGGGGGCATCGTGATGAGCGTGTAGCCGCGATAGGTCGAGATCACCGGTTCGCGCCACTTCGCCTCATAGCGGCGCAGGTCCTCACGGGTGATGATCCCGCCGCCGCGCTCCATCTCCGCCACGAGGGTCTCGCCCACCGGTCCGTCATAGAACGCCGCCGGACCACGTTCCGCGATGAGCTGCAGCGACCGCGCGAGGTCGCCCTGCACGAGTCGCTGGCCGGGCGGGACGGCCTCGCCACCGGGGAAGAAGAGCGCGCAGCCGGCGAAGCGGCAGAGCCGCTCCTGCGACCCGCGCAGCGAGCGCCAGAGGCTGCTGTCGACGGCGAAGCCGTCGCGCGCGAGGCGGATCGCGGGGGCCATCACCTGTGCGAGCGACATCGTCCCGTACTTCTGCAGCGCCGCATCGAGGCCGGCGACCGCGCCCGGGACGCCCGAGGCGAGGTGGCCGACGACGCTCTGGTCGGTGAGGCGGCCCGTCGCATCGACGAACATGTCACGCGTCGCGGCGAGCGGTGCGACCTCGCGATAGTCGAGCGCGGCGGTCCGGCCGTCGGCCATCCGGATCGTCATGAAGCCGCCCCCGCCGATGTTCCCCGCGAACGGGTACGTCACGGCGAGTGCGAACCCCACCGCGACGGCGGCGTCGACGGCGTTCCCGCCGGCGCGCAGGATCTCGACCCCCGCCTCGCTCGCGAGGTCGGAGTTGCTGGCGACCATCGCCGAGGCGCCGAAGGTCGCCTCGCGCGCCTCGGGGTAGCGCCACCCGCCGGCGTACGTCCCGGAGTAGCGGGCGTCGGACGGCGCGGGCGTCGGCGTCGCGGCGCCGGGCCGGCAGGCCTGCAGCGTGACGGTCGCGAGGAGGAGCGCGCCGACGGCGCGGCGGGGGAGATGGGCGGAGGTCATCGGTCGGTCCTCGGTCGAAGCGCGGGGAGGGTCAGCGGGTGCCGGTGAAGCGGTAGCGCATGCCGACGCGCGTGACATACTGGCGGACGGCGCGCGTCTCGCCGGCGCGGAGCCCCTCGCCGGGGCCCCAGAGCGTGGCGTAGTCCTGCACGAGGGTCAGCGTCGCGCGCTTCCCCAGGGTGAAGCCGAATCCATAGCCGACGATCAATGTGAGCGCATTCCGCGCCGTGGCCTCATCGGCCGTGAGCGGGTCGGTGCCACGATAGTCGGCCCATTGAGAGAGTCCGCCACCGAGCTCGACGATCTGGTGCGCGCCCTCGGTCTCCCGGCTGCGGAACGTGACGAGATAGCTGCGCTGCGCGATGTCGCCGTCGCTGTTCGCGAGGGCGCTCCCGCCGCTGCGGCTGAGCGGGAGTCGCGCGTCCACGAGGGCCACGCCGAGGGCGCCGCTGCGGAGTCCCACGTCGAGGGACACCCGTCGCTGCACCGACTCACCGAGATACCAGATGGCGCCGCTCTGCCCGTCGACGCGGCCCTGGCTCTGCAGGAAGCCCACCGTGGCGGAGAGGGTGACGGGGCGAATCGCCGCGGTCGGGGCCGGCACCTTGATGAGCTGCGCCGCCGCCGCGGGCGCGACCCCGAGGGCACACGCGATGCTGGTCACGACGGCGGTGACGCGGGTGCTGAAGACGGATACCGCGGCGAGCCGACGGTGCACGGGATGGAGAATGCGGCGCTGGAGCATCGCTCATAAGTTACACCCCATGCTCGATCCCCGGGTCACCGAGGGGCGGAACCCCCGCACCGCCCACATCGATCTCGCCTCCCCGCTCGAGATCGTCGATCTCATGACGGCCGAGGATCGCGGTGTCGCGGAGGCGGTGGCCACGCAGCGTGAGCCGATCGCGCGAGCCGTCGCGCTCATCGAGACGGCGTTCCGCGAGGGGCATCGGCTCCTCTACGCGGGCGCGGGCACGTCGGGGCGGCTCGGCGTCCTCGACGCCTCGGAATGCCCTCCGACCTTCGGGAGCGACCCCACCCTCGTGCGCGGCCTCATCGCGGGGGGGATGGCGGCGATGTTCCGGTCGCAGGAAGGGGCGGAGGATGCGCCGGAGGGTGGCCGCGCCGACCTCGAGGCGGAGGGGCTCGTCGCGGGGGACGTGGTGGTCGGCATCGCCGCGAGCGGGACGACGCCGTACGTCCGCGGCGCGCTGGCGTATGCGCGCACCATCGGGGCGCGCACGGTGCTCGTCGCCTGCTCACCGCCGCCCCCCGAGCTGGCGGAGACCCTCGATGTGCTGATCCTCCCCATCACGGGGCCCGAGGTGGTGACGGGCTCCACGCGGCTCAAGGCGGGCACCGCGACGAAGATGGTGCTGAACATGCTCACGACGGGCGCGATGATCCGCGTGGGGAAGACGTACGGCAACCTGATGGTGGACCTGCAGGCGACGAATGCGAAGCTGCGGGACCGCGCGGAGCGTCTGCTGATGGTGACCTGCGCCCTCGGTCGCGATGAGGCGCGTCGTGCGCTCGACGCCGCCGACGGGCGGGTGAAGGTCGCGATCGTGATGCGGCAACTCGGGCTCGACGTGGCGACGGCGCTCGCGCGCCTCGACGCCGCGGGCGGCGTCGTGCGGCGCGTGCTCCCCGGGCCACCGCCCCCGGTGAGCGGCGCGTGACCGTCCTCGTCGGGGTGATGTCGGGCACCTCGCTCGACGGCGTCACCGCGGCCGTGGTGCGCTTCACCGAGGATGCGGCGGGCCGTGTGACCCCTCAGCTCCTCGCGCATCGCACGCTCGGGTACGCGCCAGCGATGCGGGAGCGGCTCGCGGCCGCCCTCGTCGGTGCCTCCCCCGCCGAATACACGCGACTTGATTTCGACCTCGGCGCGGTGCTCGCGGACGCCGCCGTCGCCGCGATCGCCGAGGCCGGCGTCGCGCGCGACGAGATCGCGGCGATCGCCTCGCACGGGCACACCGTCTGGCACGACCCGCCGCACGCCACCTGGCAGTTCGGCCAGCCCGCGGTGATTGCCGAGCGCACGGGGCGGCCGGTGATCGCCGACTTCCGCGTGCGCGACGTCGCCGCGGGGGGACAGGGCGCGCCGCTCGTGCCGATCGCCGACGCGATGCTCTTCGCCGCCGACGATCACTGGCGCCTGCTGCAGAACCTCGGCGGGATGGGGAACCTGACCGTCGTCCCGCCGCGCGGCGCGCTCGAGGGCGTGCGGGCCTTCGACACCGGCCCAGGGGTCGCCGTGCTCGACGGGGTGACGCGGGCGCTCCGCCCGGAGCTGCCGTACGACGTGGATGGCCGACTCGCCGCGCAGGGCACGCCGATCGAGCCGGTGCTCGAGGCGCTGCTCGCGGATCCCTGGTTCGCCGCGCCGCCGCCGAAGTCGACGGGGCGCGAGCGCTATACGGCCGCGTATATCGCGGACGTCATCGCGCGCTGCCGGGCCGCACGTCCCGATGCCACCGACGCGGACATCGTCTGTACCGCCGCCTGGCTCACCGCGCGGAGCATCGGGCTCGCCGTCGAGCGCTTCGTGCCGGAGCCGATCGAGGAGGTCCTCCTCTCCGGCGGCGGCGCGCACCACCCCGTGCTGCGCGAGGCGATCGCGATGACGCTCGCGCCGCGCACGGTCCACCGGTTCGACCGGCTCTACTTCGACGGCGAGGCGAAGGAGGCGGTCGCCTTCGCCTTCCTCGGGTGGCTCCACCTGCAGGGACGGCCAGGCAACGTGCCGACTGCCACCGGGGCGCGCGGTCCGCGCGTCCTCGGGGCCTACACCCCCGCGTGATCCATCCGCTCGCGGGACTCCTCGTCCCTGAGCTCTGGTGGGATCCGCGCGCGGGGTTCGGACACCTCGACGCGCTCATCGAGGATGCCCTCGAGATCGGTGTGGGGGGCTTCGTGGTGCGCAACGGCCCGCGCGAGGCGGTGCAGGCGCTGACCCAGGCGCTCCGGCGTGATGCGCCGCATCCGCTGCTGCTCGCGGCGGAGGTCGAGGCCGGCGTCGGCGGGACCTTCGCGACGGGCACTGCGCTCCCGCCCCTCGGCGCCCTCGGGGCGCTCCGGGACGCGGAGGCGTTCCGTCGGGCGGCGAAGCTGACGGCGCGCGAGCTCGGGGCGCTGGGACTCAACTGGGCGCTTGCGCCCGTCGCGGAGCTCGCGGGTCATCCGGAGAACCCCGTGCTTGGCGCGCGGGCCGCGGGTGACGACGCGCAGCGCGTCGCCGAATGGCTCGTCGATTGGGTCGATGCCTGTCAGGCCGAGGGGATCCTCGCCTGCGCGCGCGGGTTCCCCGGTGCGGGGCGCGCGGCGGTCGATCCGTGGGCCCCTGACGCCACCGACGGCGTGTCGGTCGGCGAGAATGCTGCGACGCTCTGGGCGACCGACCTCGTCCCCTATCGCGGGCTCACCGACGCCGGGGTCGCGAGCGTCAGCGTGACACCCGTCGCATTCCCAGGGCTCGACCGCAGCGGTATCCCGGCCTGCCACTCATCGGCGCTCGTCACGACCTTCCTGCGCGGTGAACTGCGGTACGACGGGCTCATCGTCGCCGAGGCGACCGGGGCGCCCGCCGCACGTCGCGGTGGTCGGGAGGGGGACTCGGCCGTGGCGGCCGTGCGCGCGGGGTGCGATCTCATCCTGGCGCCGCACGACCTGCACGAAGTCCTGACGTCGCTCGAGGCGGCGAACGATGCGGGCGCGCTCGACCTCGTTGCGCTCGAGGCGACGCGGGCGCGCCGACGCTTCTGGGCCGACTGGGCCGCTCCGCGCGAGATGCGTGAACCGACCCTCGGCGATGTGCTCTG
>JBMTAR010000008.1:0-21663 GCA_049428925.1 Gemmatimonadaceae bacterium | reverse complement strand
GCGGGCCGTGCGACCCCCGCCCTCGAGCGGATGGACGGGCAGGTCGCGGGCTATCTGCATTATCGCGAGCGGCACTTCCGGGTGCTGGTGATCCAGGCGATGGCGGCGATCGGCTTCAAGACGCTCGTCACTGGCGCGCTCCTGATCCTCGGCAGCGTCCTCGTCATCGATCGTCAGATCACGCTCGGGCAGTTCGTCGCGGCCGAGCTCGTCATCGTCACCGTGCTCGCGGGGATCGAGAAGCTCGTGAGCTCGCTGGCCGAGGTGTACGACGTCCTGACGTCGGTCGACAAGCTCGGCGCCGTGACCGACCTGCCGCTCGAGTCGACGCAGGGGCTCCCGCTCCCGTCGGGGGCGACCGGGGCGTCGCTCGAGGTCGAGGGGCTCGGCTACACGTATCCTGAGGCGGATCGACCAGCGCTCGCGAACATCACCTTCCGCCTCGCGCCCGGGGCTCGGGTCGCCATCACCGGTCCCGACGGTTCCGGTGAGACGACACTCCTCGCGGCCCTCGCGGGGTTGTTGGAGCGTGCCGAGGGTATGGTCCTGATCGATGGTCTCACGCTCCGCGACCTCGAGCCGGCCTCGGTGCGCGATCGCATCGGGCTCGTGCTCGGTGGGGCCGGCCTCTTCGAGGGGACGATCGAGGAGAACATCAGCCTCGGGCGGTCGGGCGTCGATGCGGCGGCGGTCGTCACGGCGCTCGAACGGGTCGGCGCACACGCCTCGGTGCAGCGGCTCCCCGCTGGGCTGCGCACGCTCGTCGAGAACGGGGGGCGCGGCTTGCCCTCGACGCTCCGCGTCCGCCTGCTCCTCGCCCGGGCGATTGTCACCCGCCCGCGCCTCCTGCTGATCGACGAGTGCCTCTCCACTGTCGAGCCGACGGCACGCCAGGAGCTCGTCGATGTGCTCACGGCGCGGGATGCCCCGTGGACGCTCCTCGTGGTCTCCCACACGCGCGATCTCCTCGCCGCCTGCGATCGCGTCCTCGTGCTGCGGGCGGGTGAGGTGGTCGCCGATGCCCCGTGGGCCGTCGTGATGCGTCTCCCGGAGGTCGCGGCGATCCTCCCCTCCTCGCGGAGTGCCGGCTGATGGGTGCCCCTCTCGATCCCCTCGCGACGGCGGGGCGCCGGCTCGACAGCGTCCGCCTCCTGGGGGCGACGCCGTCGTACCACAATCTCCGCCGATGGTCCGTCGGGATGTTCGTCACCGCCCTCCTCGTCCTGCTGCTGCCGTGGCAGCAGAACGTGCAGGCCCTCGGCGAGGTCACCGCGCTCGATCCGATGGAGCGACCGCAGCAGGCGGTCGCGACCGTGGGCGGGCGCATCGTGGAGTGGTACGTGGCCGAAGGGCAGCGGGTGCGCGCCGGCGATCCCCTCGTCGCGCTCGCCGAGGTGAAGGAGAGCTACCTCGATCCGCAGGCGCTCGCGCGGACCGGCGTCCAGCTCGACCAGAAGCGGCAGTCGGTCCTCGATAAGCGCGCCAAGGCGGAGGCGCTCGCGCGTCAGCGGGTCGCGGTCGACTCCGCCTGGCGGTTCGCGCGCCTGAAGGCTGACAACAAGGTCACGCAGCTCACCGCGACGCTGCGCGCGGCGCGTCTGGAGGATTCAATCGCGACCGTGCAGGCGGCGCGCGTCGCGGGACTCGAGGGGGAGGGGCTCCGCTCGCGGGCGGAGCTCGAACTCGCGCGGCAGCGCGCGCAACGCGCCGCTGCGCTGGCGCAGGAACAGGAGGCGGCGCTGCTCACGGCGCGCGCCGAGCGCGCCGGCGTGGACGTCGAATATCTGGAGAAGCTCGCGAAGATCGACGCCGATCGCAGCGCCACGCTCGCCGACGTCGCGGAGGGCGAGGTGGACGTGGCGAAGTTGGCGACCGGCCGCTCCAACCTCTCCGAGCGTCAATCGCTGCTCGTCGTGCGCGCCCCCCGGGATGGCGTGGTGGTGCAGGCGCTGCGGGGCGGCGTCGGCGAGATCGTGAAGGACGGTGAGGCGGTCGCGTCGGTGCAGCCGGAGGCGCCGAGCCTCGCCGTTGCGCTCAAGGTGCGCGCGCGCGACGTGCCGCTGCTCCGCCTCGGCGACGCGGTGCGGCTCGAGTTCGACGGCTGGCCCGCCGTGCAGTTCAGCGGATGGCCGAGCGTCGCGGTGGGGACCTTCGGCGGTCGCGTGGCGGTGGTCGACGCCGTCGCCCAGCCCGACGGGACGTACCGGGTGCTCGTCACCGCGGACTCGGCCGACGAGGTGTGGCCGGCGGAGCTCCGGATGGGATCCGGGGCGCGCGGGTGGGCGCTGCTCCGCGAGGTCCGCGTCGGCTTCGAGCTCTGGCGGCTCCTCAACGGCTTCCCGCCGGCGCTGCCGGAGGCGGCGGCACCGAAGGGCGGGAAGTGATCCGCGTCGCTCGGTGGGCCGCCGCGGTGTGCGTCGGCGCGACCGCGCCGCTCGCGGCGCAGGACTCGTTGGCCCTCCCCGCCTTCCTTGCGCAGGTGGTCGCCAACCATCCGACCGCGCAGCAGGCGACGCTCGTGCGGCGGCAGGTCGCGGCCGACCTACGCGCGGCGCGCGGTGGCTTCGACCCCGTCGTCACCGCCATCTGGGATCTCAAGCGCTTCAATGGCGTCGGGTACTTCGATGAGTTCGATGCGCGGATCACCGTGCCCACACCGTGGGGACTCGACTTCAAGGTCGGGTGGGAGAATGCGGCGGGCCAGATCATCAATCCCGAGCGGAAGACGCCGGCGAACGGCCTCCTCTCCGCGGGGGTGAGCCTGCCGATCGGGGCGCGTCTGCTCACGGATGAACGTCGGACGGCCCTCCGACAGGCGGAGCTCGCCGACGATGCGGCGGAGGCGGAGCGACTCGGCGCGGTCGGTCGGCTCGTGCAACAGGCGGCACGGGAGTGGGGGAACTGGGCCGAGGCGTCGGCGCGCGCACGCATCGCGGCGGAGGGGGTGACGCTCGCCCAGTTTCGACTCGATGCGACGCGGCGGCGGGTCCTCGCGGGTGACGCGGCGGCGATTGATTCGGTCGAGGCGGCGGGGGAGTTCGAGCGGCGGCAGGTGCAGCTGATCGAGGCCGAGGCGGCCGCGATCGGGGCGCGGCTCATCGCGGCCACCTTCCTCTGGCGCGCGGACGGCGCCCCGGATTCCCTCGGCGCCGCGCGGCAGCCCGGAGTGGCGATCCCCTCGGCGCTCGCGACCGGTCCCGCCGCACGGCGGCGGTTGGCGGCGGCGCATCCGCTCGTCGCGCAGGCGCGGGCGCGCGCGCTGCAGGCGGAGGCGCAGCGCCGGCTCACGGCGACGCAGGTGTTGCCGTCGGCGAGCCTTGACGTGGCGAGCCTCGCGGCGGGGACGGACATCGAGGCGCTGCGGGCCGGGACCGGGACCGATTACAAGGCATCGCTCGGGGTGCGCGCCCCGCTCTACGGGCGGCGCGAGTGGGCTCGCTATCGGGCGGCGCAGGATCGCGCGCGGCAACTCGCATGGGAGCGGGATCGCCTCGTGCGCGACGTGGAGCTGGCGATCGAGCGGGCGGAGGTGGAGCTCGCGGCGGTCGAGCGGCAGGCCGAGGGGCAGCGGCGCGTGGTCGCCGCGGCGGAGGCGGTGCTGCGCGCGGAGCAGCGACGCTTCGATGTGGGCGAGACCTCGCTCCTCGTCGTGAACCTCCGCGAGCGCGCCCTCCTCGACGAGCGGCTGCGCGAGGCGCAGCTCGTCGCGCGCCGGGCCCAGGCGATCGGCGCGCTCGTCGCCGCGTTGGGGACGCCGGAGGTGCTGCGCCTCGTCACCGACGGCCGGACGTCGCCGTAGGTTTCCCCGGCACTCCTCTCATGCGACACGGCCGAGTCGCCGCCGTCCTCTGCTCCGAGGTCCCCATGTCCCGTTCACTCGTCCGCGTCGGTCTGGTGCTGCTCTGCGGCGGGCTCCTCCCGCTCCGCGCTCAGGAGGCGACCGTCTCGTCGTTGTCGCGCGACATCGCCATCCCGTTGCATCTGCAGATCGGCGTCCCGACGGGGGCCTTCGCGCAGAATGTCGCGGGGGCCGGTGGCGTGGGGGGCGGCGTGCTCTGGGCATTCGACGAGATGCTCGGGTTCCGCGCCGACCTCGGCGTGCAGATCTACGGCGCCGAGACGCGTCGCGTGCCGCTCGGTTCGGGGGCGCTCGGGCTCGTCGATGTCGATGTGACGACCACGAACGCCATCTTCTCCGGCGCCATCGCCGTGCAGCTGGGGATGCCCTCGCGGCAGTTCACGCCCTATGCGGGGGTGCAGCTCGGATTCGGTTCGTTTACCACATCAACCTCGGTGAACGGCTCGAACAGCGACGCCGAGCCGTTCGCGACCACGACGAACCTCAGTGACGTGGCGGTCGCGCGGGCGGTGTACGCTGGGGCGTACCTCCCGATGCGTGGACGGCGGACGGTGCTCGACCTCGGAGTACGCCGCACGTGGCACGGGCGCGCGGTGCGGTATCTCACGCCCGGGGACATCACGGAGCTCCCCACCGGCGAGGTCGTCCTCTCCCCGCGGGAGTCGCTGGCAGATCTGTATACCATCACGATCGGCATCACTCTGCGCGGCGGCGCGCCGTTCGATCCGCAGTGACGTCTGGGTCGTCGCTGCGAGTCCGCGCCTGAGGCGCGGTGTGCGGCGGGGTCAGTCGCGTCTCACTCTTCCGGGCGCCACCGACGGTCGCGCTTGAGCGCGCCGCGGCGCGCCTTCGCCTCGCTGGTCCGTGCGATCGCGGCGCGGGTCGGGGCGGTCGGGCGTCTCACCTTCGGGACCACGAGTGCCTCGCTGATGGTCTCGGCGAGCCGAACGAGCGCCCGTTCCCGGTTCTGCTGCTGACTGCGCGTCTCCGCCGACACGACGCGGAGGGTCCCCGAGGTGTCGATGCGGGTCGCGAGTCGCGCGAGGAGCCGCTCGCGCCGAGTGTCGGTGAGACACCGCGCCCGTGGGATGTCCCAGGTCACCTCGATTCGCGTGCTCGCGGTGTTGACGTGCTGTCCCCCCGGGCCGCCGGCTCGGGACGCACGGATGCTGAGTTCGTCGGCGGGGATGCTGAGCCGCGCGGTGACGGCGAGTCGGCCGTCCTCGGTCCACCCTCCCGTCTTCGTCATCAGGCCTCAGGGTTGTGCAGATTGATGGATAATGCGTCATATTGAGCGTGGCGAATTGCAAGACCACTCTCAGGCGTCAGGAATTCCGTGAACCAGTCACCCGACTCCGAACGGACCGGTCGATGGCTCGACCAGCAGGTCATCCTGCGGTGGATGTTCATCCTCCGTCAAGTCGTGGCGTTCGGAATCTTCGTCGTCGCGCTCCTGTCATCGGACATCCCGGATGCCTGGCGTGGGACGCTCGCCTCGCTCCCGGTCGTCACCGCCGTCGTGCTCACGGCGATCTCCATCAGTTGGACGGAGTTGCGCGGGGAGGCCGTGACCCCGGGGTTCCTCTACGCGCAGTTCATCCACGACTTCCTGTTGCTGACCGAGGCGGTCCATCTCACGGGCGGCGGCGCGTCGCAGCTCTCGGCGCTCTACATACTGTGGATGAGCGCCGCGGCGCTCCTCCTCCCCCTCGGCAGCTCGCTGCTCCTGGCGGCGCTGGCGAGTGCGCTCTTCGTCGGCGACGCGTTGCTCCTCACCCAGGGGGCGTTGGATGCGACCCTGGTCCTGCAGCTGCTCGTCTTCGTCGCGGTGGCCTTCGGCACCGGGGCGATCGCGACGCGCCTGCAGGCCGCGGGGGAGGGGCGGGCGCGTCTCGCCGTGGAGCTCGCCCGGATGCAGCGCCGCGCCGCGGGGATTCTCGCGAACATCCGTGCCGGCGTCCTGACCGTCGACGGGGCGGGGCACCTGACGTACGCCAACCCCGCCGCCTCGGCCCTCCTCGGGGTGCCGCTCGCGGAGCGCGCGGGGGAGCGGGTCGATGACCTGCTCGCGCGCGTGGCTCCCGAGGTGCGGCGCGCGCTGATCGCCCTCGCGGCGCCCGCTGCCGCGGGCCTGCGCACGGAGGTCCGGCGGCCCGACGGGCCGATGATTCCAATCGGCGTCACGACCTCGGTGGTGCGAGGGGAGCATGGCGAGGTCGAATCGGTCACGGCCATCATCCAGGACATCGCGGATGCCATCCGTGTCGAGGAGCTCCGGACCCGGGCACTCCGGTTGGAGTCTGTCGCCGAGATCGGGGCGTCGCTCGCGCACGAGATCAAGAACCCGCTCGCGAGCATCCAGAGCGCGGCCGAGCAGGTGGGCCGCGCCGCCCCGCCCACGGGCGATGTGCGGGTGCTGAGTGACCTGATGATCCGCGAGTCCGAGCGACTCGCGCGATTGCTCACGGAATTCCTCGATTTCGCCCGGGTGCCGCAGGCGCGATTGGGTCGGATCGACATCCGCCCTGCCATCGAGGGGGCGGTCGGTCTCGTCGCCGCGCATCCCGACTGCCCGGCCGGCGTGCGCTTGGAAGTACGACTCGCCCCGGGGCCGATCTACGCCGAGGCGGATGCTGATCTCGTGCACCGTCTTACGTCGAACCTCGTGCTCAACGCGGTCCAGGCCTCACCCCCGGACGGTGTGGTGCACGTCTCGCTCGGGCCGCTTCGGACCGCGGAGCTCCCCATCGGCCTGCGCTTCCCCGTTGGCGCGATCGCGCTCGATGTCGAGGATCAGGGGGGCGGGATCCCCGAAGCGGTGCGGGACCGGCTCTTCGAGCCCTTCACCACCACCAAGGCGAAGGGGACCGGGCTCGGGCTCGCCATCGTCCACCGCGCCGTCGAATCCCTCGGTGGCACGGTCCTCGTCGACTCCGTCGGTACGGGGACGCGCTTCCGCGTCCTCCTTCCCACTCTCGCCGGGCCCCTCGGAGGTCTCCCGTGAGCAGCACCCCACCACGTCCCACCGTCCTCGTTGTCGATGACGAGTCCGGGATCCTGCAGACCTTGGAGATCCTCCTCCGCAGCGAGGGGTTCACGCCCATCTGCGCGCACGGCGGACGCGCGGCGCTCGACACCCTCGCCGGGACGCTCCCCGACATCGTGCTCACCGATATCCGGATGCCGGTCGTCGACGGCGTGCAGGTGCTCGAGGCGGCCCGGGCGCGCGACCCTGAGCTGCCCGTCATCCTGATGACCGCGCAGGCATCGCTGCAGTCCGCGATGCAGGCGGTGAACGCGGGGGCGTTCTATTACATCCAGAAGCCGTTCCGTAACGACGAGCTCCTCGCGATTCTCCGGCGCGCGGCGGAGCATCGGCAGCTGCGCACCGAGAACCGGCATCTCAAGCAGGAGATCGCGCGGCAGGCGCGCCGTTCCGCGGACCCCCCAATCGGGGCCAACCGCGGGTGGCAGGAGGTGCTGCGGCTCGCCGAGGCCGTGGCGCCGACCGAGTCGACGGTCCTGCTCACCGGGGAGTCCGGGACCGGGAAGGAGGTCGTCGCGCGATACATCCACGCGCTCTCCGAGCGGGCGGGGTCGACCTTCCAGACGGTGAACTGCGGGGCGCTCCCCGAGGGGCTGCTCGAGAGTGAGCTCTTCGGGCATGTGAAGGGGGCGTTCACCGGCGCCGTGAAGGACAACGAGGGCCTCTTCGCGGCGGCGGCCGGCGGGAGTTTCTTCCTCGATGAAATCGGCGAGACGACGCCCGCGACGCAGGTGAAGCTGTTGCGGGTCCTGCAGCACCGCGAGGTGATCCCGGTGGGAGCGACGGAGCCGCGACCGATCGACACGCGCATCGTGGCGGCGACGAACCGCGACCTCGAGGAGGAGATCCGGCAGGGGCGGTTCCGGCAGGACCTCTTCTACCGCCTGAACGTCATCGCGATCCACCTCCCTCCGCTTCGCGAGCGGGCGGACGACATCCCGCTGCTGGCGGACCACTTTCTCCGACGCGCCGCGGCGCAGAAGGGGGAGGAGCCGAAGCTCCTCTCGGACGGGGCCGCCGAGGCGATGCGCGTCTACTCGTGGCCTGGGAACGTGCGCGAACTGGAGAATGCGATGGAACGGGCGATGATCCTCGCGGCCGGTCCCATCGTGGAGGCGTCGGCGCTCCCCGAGCGCGTGCTCACGCGCGCGTCGGTGCCCTTGGCGGAGGAGCGCACGATTCGCAATCCCACCTTGGAGCTCGTCGAGCGTGCCTACATCTTCTGGGTCCTGCAGCAGGAGCAGGGGAACAAGACGCGGGCGGCCGAGGCGCTCGGCATCGACCCGTCCACGCTCCACCGCAAACTCGCACGCTACGAGGGAACGAAGTGATCGACGGCATCGGCCGGCTCTCCGTGCTCATTCCCGTCTACAACGAGCGGGCGACGATTGACCGCATCCTCGACGCGGTGCACGCGGTACCAATCCCCAAGGAGGTCGTTTGCGTCGATGACGCGTCGACCGATGGGACCGGGGAGCGGCTCGCGGCGTTGCACGCGGCGGGTCGGATCGATGTGCTGGTCCGGCACGACCGGAATCGTGGGAAGGGGGCGGCGATCCGCACCGCGCTCGCCGCGAGCACCGGGGACGTGGTGATCGTGCAGGACGCCGACCTCGAGTACGATCCCGCCGACTGGCCCGGTCTCCTCGCGCCGATCGCCGCCGGCAAGGCGGACGCCGTCTTCGGGTCGCGCTTCCTCGGCGGGCCGCACCGCGTCCTGTACTTCTGGCACTCCGTCGGCAACTGGGTGCTCACGCTGTTGAGCAACATGCTCACGAACGTGAACCTCACCGACATGGAGACCTGCTACAAGGCGATCCGCGGCGACCTCGCGCGGTCGTTGCCGCTGACGTCGGACCGCTTCGGCTTCGAGCCGGAGGTGACGGCGCGCCTCGTGCAGGCGAAGGCGCGGATCTACGAGGTGCCGATCTCTTACAGCGGGCGGACCTACGCTGAGGGGAAGAAGATCAGTTGGCGTGATGGGGTCGCCGCGGTCTGGCATATCCTGCGGTTCAATCTGTGGGCGTGAGCGTGACGGGGACCGAGGGCGCGCTGGTACCGCGGTGGCGGCGGGCGGATTGGGGGGCGTTGCTGGTCGTGCTCGTGGTGCTCCTCAGTTCGGCGACCAGCCTGGGGAATGGGTTCGCCTACGATGATGTCGTGATGATTCAGGGGAACCCGAGCGTCACGCAGCTTCAGGGGCCGTTTCACTATCTCTCGACGCCGTATTGGGGCTGGGGAACCGGCGGATCGCTGTACCGCCCGTGGGTCGAAGGGGCGTGGGCGCTGCAGTGGGCGGTCGGCTCAGGAGATCCCTGGGTCTTTCATGCAGTGAACCTGGTCCTCTACGCGGCGCTCTCTCTGCTGGTGCTACGGTTCGCGCGGTATGTGCTGCGCCCGGGGGCCGCCCTGCTGGTCGGTGTACTGTGGGCGGGCCACCCGGTCCATGTCGAGGCGGTCGCCAACTGCGTGGGCCAGGCCGAGCTGTGGGCGGGCCTCGGCATCCTGGCGGCCTCGCTCTCGATGCTGTCCCTGCTGACCAAGGGAAGCATCACCGGTATCGGGGTGCTCGGCGTCTGTGGGGGTGTGGTGTGCGCCCTGTTGTCGAAGGAATCGGGAATCATTGCTCCCGCCCTGCTGACGATGATCTGGTGGTTCCATCCCCAGCGCGGGAGCTGGACATTGGCCCTCCGCGGCCGCGTTGCGGTGCTTGTGCGCTCCTGCTGGTACCTGGCGGTGATCTATTTCGTCGTCCGTATGAGCGTCCTCGGTCGAATCACTGGCGACGAGCCGCACTTCGCGCTCGCGGCGCTCACCATCGGGGAGCGCGTGACGGCCGCACTTGGCTTCCTGCCAACGTATGCGCGTTTGTTCGTCTGGCCATTTAGGCTCTATGCGGATTACTCCCCGCCCTTCCTCCCGGCGCGCGCCACACTCACGCTCTACCACCTTTGGGCCCTCGGGCTCCTCGCCGTGTTCGGAGTCGTCGCACTTCGATTGGCTCGGCGACGGCACCTCGCGACGGTTGCGGTGCTCTGGGTGCCCCTGACGATGCTCCCAATCTCCAATCTCCTGTTTCCGACGGGAGTCTTGGTTGCCGAACGAACCCTGTTGATACCGAGCGTCGGAGCGCTCATCAGCATTGGCCTCATCATCGACGGCGCGTGGCGGCGACATCGGGCTCAGATCGGGGGGTTCATGGCAGGGGCCCTCGGGCTGGCGCTGGCGACCCTCGTTGTCGCGTTCGTCGTGCGCAGTGCGGGTCGGCAGCGGGACTGGTTCGACACGCCCACATTGTTTGCGGCGAGTTACGTGGATTCACCGCCGAATTTCCGGTTGGAGCGCGTCATCGGCGGGTTGTTGTTAAAGGTGGGGCGCGTCCGGGAGGCAGAAGCCCACTTCAGGACCGCCGATCGTTTGGTCCCAAACGATCCTCTCGTCGTGTTTGGTTTGGGGCGAGCGTTATATGGTCAGGGCCGATGCGCCGAAGCCGTCGATGCGCTGGTCCGCGTACCCGTCAGCACACCTCTGCTCGCGGCGCACCTGACCCGAGTCGCGTGCCTCTATCGGCTTGGGCGGGTGCACGAGGGCAGGCGGGTCGTCCGGGATGCGCTCGCGGCTGGATTGGAGCAGGAGCCGCTGCGCATCTTGGCACGGACCGGCGATTCGGTGCTCGCGTTGAACCTTCGTGGAAACTCGGTGCCGTTAACGTATGCGGTGGATGACAACGGGGCGATTCGTCGCCTCATTCCTCGAGACGGGGTCGTGCTCGATGGCGTCCGCGTACGGGGTGCACCGCAGCCGAGCGGGGTTGCCGAGCAACGGAAGGTGCCGTAGTTTTTCTGGGTCGGAATCCGAACATTTCTCGCAACCCTCCCGGAGGTTTCTCACCGATGGCCCGTCGTCGTGGCTTTACCCTCATCGAGCTCTTGATCGTTGTGGTCATCATCGGCATCCTTGCCGCCATTGCCATCCCGAAGTTTGGTGCGACCCGTGACAAGGCGACCCAGGCTGGCATGAAGTCCGACCTCCGGAACCTGCTGTCCGCGCAGGAAACGTATTTCTCCGACTCGGCGGCCTACACGACTGACACCTCGAGGCTTGGCGGCTGGCGTCCGTCTACTGGCGTAGCCATCTCCGCGAGCGCGGCCGATGCCACCACGCTCAGTTTCGAGCTTACGAAGGGCTCATCGACCTGCACGCTTTTCTATGGATTCGCTGCGACGACCCCGAACAGCGACGGCGTTCCTTTCTGCAACTGAAGTCCCAGCGAGGTTGTGCCATGCGGGGGTCAGGCCAGTCGGGCCTGACCCCCGCGGTCTTTTCGCCCTGCTGGCGGTGCGAAGAGGACGCGTGCCTGTGCGAGTCAGCCATCCTCCCGTCATGGCAGCGCGCCGGGCCTTCTCACTGATTGAAGTCGTTTTCGCCACGTTGGTGCTCGTGGCGGTGGTGCTCGCAGCAGCTCACGCGAGCACTCGTCTGATCGCCCGATTCAGGTGGGTTTCTGACTGGCGGGCCGCGGCGGCCGAGGTCGATGACCTGCTGCGACGCTTCGCACGCGCCCCCTGCACCTTGATGCCGGCATCTCCGGTCGACGTGCGGAGCGGCGGCATCATCTTCCGCTGGGCGGTCGAGTCCGACAGTGGACGGCTCGTCGCGGTGCGCTGGCCGGCTGACGCCCCGGTCGCCGTTCGGCGCGGAGCCCTCCGGAGCGTGCTGCCGTGCGGACGATGAATCGTCGCGCCGGGGTGACCCTCATCGAGCTCATGCTCGCGGTCACGCTCGCGGGCCTCCTCGCAGTTGTGGCACTCGCGGTGCTGCGGACCGCCATGCGGGCTGTGACGAGCGCCTCAGCGCGCGACCGTGCGGCGGCGGTTGCGGAGGAGGCGCTGGCCGTCGCGGGCTCGATGGCGGAGGCTGCCGTGGACGTCGCGGTGCTCGGCGATACCGCCCTTGAGGTCGCGTCGCTCGTGGCGGACGGTATCCCCTGCGGCGACGGGACCACGGTGCTCCTCGATTCTGTTGGCGCAGTCCCGGCGCCGGGCGACCGCTGGGCCGTGCTGGAGCGTGTTGGGGCGGCGAACGGGTCGGACTCGCTCGTCTGGCGCTCCGTGTCGCCGATGCCCCTCGCGAGCGGAGGGACGGCGTGCGCGATTCCCGATGCCTCGCGTCTGCTCGTCCGTGTCACGTCGCACACCCGCCTCGTCCCGTATCGGGGCGCCGATGGCGGGTGGATGCTTGGTCTCCGTCGGTGCTTCGACCGGTGCGAACCCGCCCAACCGCTTGTCGGCCCTATCCATTCACTGGCGGAGGGCGGCTGGCAGCTGCGTACGGTGCCGTGCGGTATCGAAGTGGGGGTGCGTGCCGTCGGGGGCATCGCTGTTCGGTGGCGCCTGGTGCGGCGATGCTGAGGGGGCGACGTGGGGTGGCGTTGCTGCTCGTCCTCGGGGTGGGGACCGCAATGCTGGGCGTCGCCACCTGGGGTGCGGCGCGGCTCGGATGGATGCATCGCGCGACGCGGGCGGTCTGGGACCGCGTGGCGCTCGACTTCGCCGCCGTGGAGGTGGAGCACGCCGCCCGGGCGGCCCTGTGGAAGGGCACACGGGAATCCACCACCGCGGTGGTGATAGTCACGGCGAACCGGTCCACGGGTCGATGGGAGATCACCCCGGTATCGCCAGACCTCTGGCGGATTCGATGGGGCGTCACTGGCGCCGAGGGGCAGTGGCGGGTTGGGGCGTGGCTCGCCGTGCGCCAGACAGTCGCGCTCGACGCGGTCGGGACAGGCGCCCCGATCCTCCTCCCCGGGTTACCTCCCGCCCGTTGAGGGCGTATCCTAATAGGAGTTATCAGGTCCTCCCCCACCCGTCCTCATGGCACTCTTCGGTCGCAAGAAGCGCACGATCGGTCTCGATGTCGGCTCTGGCCTCGTCAAGGTCGCGGTCGTGGAGCACGGTGCGTCGGGTCCGGAACTTGTCCGGGTGGCCCTGATGCCCGTCCTTCCCGACGCCATCGTCGAGGGGGAGGTGATGGATGGCGCGATCGTATCAGACGCCATCACGGCGGCGCTCCAGGCGGCGGGGGTGTCAGGCCCGCGGGTCGTCGCTGCCGTGGGTGGGCGCGACGTCATCGTCAAGAAGATCCAGATCGACCGCGTGAAGGAGACGCAGGCGCGCGAGTTGATGCGATGGGAAGCCGAGCAGCACGTCCCGTTCGACATGGAGTCGGTCGAGCTCGATTTCCAGATCCTCGATCCGGAGGGGGAGACTGAGCAGATGGACGTGCTCCTCGTCGCGGCGAAGCGCGACCTCGTGGAGTCGAAGCTCCGGCTCCTCGCCGATGCCGGTCTGACGCCCGCGGTCGTCGACGTCGATGCGTTCGCGCTCCACAACGCCTTCGAACGCGCGCATCCCGAGGCGATGTCGGGGACGGTCGCCCTTGTCAACGTCGGGCACGATGTGACGAACATCAACTTGGTCGATGAGGGCGTCCCGGTCCTCACACGTGACCTCCTCGTCGGGACCCGGCGGTTCCGGGAGGACCTCCAGCGCGACCGGGGGCTCGGCGCGGATCAGGCGGCGGCGGTCATCGAGTCAGCGCAGCGCTCCGATGACCTCGATGCGGTGCTCGCGCTCCGCGGCGAGGAGATCGCCGTGGGGGTGGAGCGGGCGGCGGCGTTCCTGTCGTCCTCCTCCCGCTCCGGTGCGCAGATCCGAAGCGTCTATGTCGCGGGCGGCGGCTCCCGGGCGGCCGGCTTGGTCGAGGTGTTGGCCTCGCGGCTCGGTGTCCCCGTGCTGCTCGCGAACCCGCTCGAGGGGCTCACCGTCCGCGAGGGCGCCTTCGAGGCGCTCGTCACGGACGAGGTCGCGCCTCTCCTCCTCCTCTCCATCGGGCTGGCGTTGCGCCAGCACGGCTGACCCGAGCGGACGATGATCGAAGTCAATCTTCTCCCGGGCGGTCGCGCCCAGCGGCGCGGGGCCGGAGCGGGGCTCGGCATCAGCCTCGCCGTCGTGCTCGAGGTGATCCGGAAGACGGTCACCGACCCGTGGCTGGCGGTCGCGATCTGCGGTGTGCTGCTGGGCGGCGTCACCACCGGTGCCCTCGCCGTCGTGCAGCAGCGGTCGGCGGCGGAGCTAACGGCGCTCGTCGAGCGTACGCGGGCCGACAGCACGCGGTACGCCGAGGTGGTGAACCAGATTCGCTCCGCCGAGGCGCGCCGCGACTCGGTCCTCGGTCAGATGTCGGTGATTGCCGCGGTGGATGGGGAGCGGTTCGTCTGGGCCCACGTCCTCGACGAGGTCTCGCGCGCCCTCCCGACGTATACCTGGCTCCGGTCGATCGCCCCCTCGGGCGCGGCGACGGCGCTCGCCGCCGAGCAGATCGCTGCGGGGGAAGCGCCTGCCCTGGGCATCCGGGTGATTGGCGTGACGGTCAACATCCAGGCGCTGACGCAGTTCATGAAGCAGCTCGAGGACTCCCCGTTCCTCTCCAACGTGACGCTCGCCGTCTCCGCGGTCGCGACGGTGGAGGGGAAGGAGGTCACGGAGTTCACGCTCGACGTGAGCTACGAGCGTCCGGACCCGGCCCTGCTGCAGACCGTGCCCCTCCCGCTGTCGATGAGGTGAGAGATGCCTAGCATGCCGACCAGCCAGCGGGACCAGGCGATGCTGCTCGTGGGAATCCTCGGGATCATCGGGGCCGTTGCCTACTGGAACTTCTTGTATAGTCCCAAAGCGATTGAACTGCAGGAGTCGCGGGCGGCGGTGGAGGCGCTCGAGAACGCGAACACCCGCGCTCGCGCCGCCGTGGCGAGAGGCTCGGTGTCGGAGATTCGGGCCGAGGCCGATCAGATGGTCCAGAGCCTCGAGGTCATCCGGACGCTGATCCCGACTGGGAACGAGGTGCCGGCGCTCCTCGACCAGATCAACGTGGCCGCCCGCCGTGCGGGGCTGGAGTTCTCGAACTTCCAGCCCGGTGTGACGACCACGGGGGCGCAGTTCGACACCTATCGGTTCAAAATGTCGGTGCGGGGCACCTTCCACGAGGTCGCGACCCTCCTGACCGCTATCGGCGGGCTGCCACGCATCATCGTCCCGACCAACGTCACGCTCGTCGAGGCGGCGGCCCGCGCGTCGACCATCGGCGCGCCGGCGGATCCCGGGCGTCGTGAACTGAACGCGACGTTTGATATCGAGACGTATGTCGCGCACGCGGACTCGACGGGGGCGTCGCGATGACCCTCCCGCGGCTCGTCCTCATCGCGCTCGCGGTCCTGCCCTTCGGTCCCGCGCTCTCGGCGCAGCCCCCTGCGGCCCCGGCGGCGACCGCGCCGAAGCTCCGGGAGTTCCCGAAGGATTCCGCCGGTCGGCTGCTCTTCGCGCGCGAGACCTTTACGTACAACCGGGCGGGGCGGCGTGACCCGTTCGCGTCGCTGATCGCGACCGGCGACATTCGGCCGCTCGTCGAGGACCTCGCGCTCACCGGCGTGATCATCGACCCGGCCGGTCGGAACTCCATCGCGCTGCTCAAGGATGTATCCACCTCCCAGTTGTATCGGGCCCGGGTGGGCTCCGTCTTCGGTCGGGTGCGCGTCGGCGCGATCCGTCCGCGGGAGGTCGTGCTCGTAATCGATGAATTCGGATTCTCGCGTCAGGAGACCCTGATGCTTCAAGCCCCGAGTCGGGAGAAGACGCCATGAGGCGCACCATCGTTGCAGTCACTGCGCTCGCCATTCTGTCCGCGGCGGTCGCGCCGCTGCGCGCCATCGGTCTCGCGGACGCCGCTGTGACCGCCGTCCGCGTCGAGGCGGGCGCTGCCGGCACCGACGTCATCCTTGCGCTGGATGGGGACGTGTCGGTCAGCGATTTCCGCCTGACGGATCCGCACCGGATCGTCGTGGACCTGCGGGGCGCCGAGATGCGGAGCGGCGTCGCCTATGACCGCGTGTCCCGCGGGGGCGTCACCAACGTACGGCTCGCCCAGTATGCCGCGTCGGTGGTGCGTGTCGTCGTCGACCTCGACCGCGAGCGCGGCTACCGCATCGTGCGCGGCGTCGGCGAGCTGCGAATCGCCGTCGAGGCCGCGCCTGGCGGTGCGGTCGCCTCGATGGTCGTGCCCACGGGGGAACCCGCAGGTGCGCCGATGCGCGAGCCGGTCGCCTCGGTGCAGCAGCGCGCCCAGCCCGCCCGCGCAAACTTCTCGTTCGTCGACATGCCAATCCGCGAGGTGGTGGCGGCCTTCGCGGCGATCTCCGGCAAGACGTTCATCACGGGCCCGACGGTCGATGCGACCGTGACGGCCGAGATCGCCGGGCAGGCGTGGGACGTCGCCCTGCAAAAGATATTGCAGGCGTACGGGCTCTCCGCGGTGGAGGACACCACGGGGATCATCACCATCGATACGTACGACAACATCTCGAAGCGGTCGGCGACCGAGCCGTTGCTCTCGCAGATCATCGCCATCAACTACGCCACGGCCACCGATCTCGCCGCCACGCTGCGCACCCTGCTCGCGGTCTGCTCGACCGCGGCCGGCGCCGAGGCGGCGCCTGACGCCCCGCCGGGAGACGTCACCGCGCCGGCGCCCGGCACCTGCGGGCGTGGGACAGTCGCCGTGGACGCCAAGACCAACAGCGTGATCATCACCGAGACGGTCTCCCGCTTGCCGGAGATCGTACGCTACGTGAAGGAGCTCGACCGGCGCACCCCGCAGATCGCCATCCGGGCGAAGATCATCTCGGTCGATCGGTCGGCGACCGAGGAGCTCGGCCTGAGCTATGACGTCGGTACGGCGGCGAACGCGGCGCGGCCGATGTTCCAGAACGCCCTCCTTCCGCGCGTGGCGGGTGGTGGCAACTTCACCATCGCGCTCGGCGGCGACGCCTTCTCCGGCGTGGCCAACGCCAATCGCCTCTTCCGCACCTCCTCTGCGCTCTCGCTCATCTATACGATGGCGCTGGGCGGGAACAATCTGACGACCTTCCTCGACGCGCTCACCACGGAGCAGCTCTCCGACATCCAGGCGGAGCCGAGCACGACGACGATCGACAATCGGGAAGCGACCCTCTTCGCCGGCACCGAGCAGGCCTTCCTGCTCACCCCGCCGGCCATCCCGGGCCAGATCCAGGCGATCGCTCCGCAGATCTTCCGACAGAAGATCGGCATCGGTCTCAACGTCACGCCGCACGTGACCTCCAACCGCCTCATCGCGATGAAGATCCAGGCGACGCAGCAGTCGCTGCTGGGGATCACCGAGGCGGGCCCGAGCATCACCGAGCGGACCGCGACCAACGAGGTGCTCGTCGCCGATGGGGAGACCGCCGTGATCGCCGGTCTCACGCAGACCCAGGTGACGAAAGTTGTTTCCGGGATCCCACTCCTCTCCAAGCTCCCCTGGGTCGGTCGCTTCTTCCGACAGGAGCGAGAGGAGCAGCGGAAGCAGGACCTCCTGATCCTCGTAACGCCGCATATCGTCGACGAGGGCGAGGCCGTCAGGCCCCCCGCGCCGTAAGCCGGCGGCGCCGGCGCGGTCCGATCGATGGGGCGGGTGCGGTTCACGACGGCGGGCGAGTCCCACGGCCCCGCCGTGCTCGCGATCGTCGAAGGCGTCCCCGCCGGACTCCCGCTCCTCGCGTCCCACGTCGATGCCGAGCTCGCGCGGCGGCAGCAGGGATATGGCCGCGGTCGTCGCATGGCAATCGAGCAGGACCGGGTGGAATTTCTCTCCGGCCTCCGCGCTGGCGAAACGCTGGGCTCCCCCATCACGCTACTCGTGCGGAACCGGGACTGGACGAACTGGGAGGCCGTCATGGATCCCGCGCCCCGGCCAGAGGACGACACACCGGAGGGCCGCCGTCGCCAGGTCACCCGCGTGCGCCCCGGCCACGCCGATCTCGCCGGCCTCCTCAAGTACGACCGCGCCGACGCACGGGACATCCTGGAGCGCGCCTCCGCACGCGAGACCACGGCCCGTGTGGCGGCGGGGGCCGTCGCGCGCCGTCTCCTCGCTGAGCTCGGGGTCTCTGTCGGGAGCCACGTTGTGCGACTCGGGGGCATCGAGGCGCAGTCCCCCGAGGTGCTGCCGGCGGACCTGAACGCCGCGGCCGACTCCTCCGATGTCCGATGTCTCGACCCGGTGGCGGCTGCGGCGATGCACGACGCCATCGACGCGGCCAAGGCTGAGGGCGACACCCTGGGTGGCGTGGTCGAGGTGGTGGTGCGTGGTCTTCCCGTCGGGCTCGGCTCGCACGTGAGTTGGGATCGCAAGCTCGACGGCCGGCTGGCACAGGCGCTCTGTTCGATCCCTGCGGTGAAGGGGGTCACGATGGGGGATGGCTTCGCCGCCGCCGACCGCCGTGGGTCGGCGGTCCACGATGAGATCGTGCCCCACCCCGGTGATGCGCGCCGAGGGAACGTGGTCCGCCGAACGAACCGGGCTGGTGGCCTCGAGGGGGGGATGACCACGGGGGAGCCGCTCGTCCTTCGCGTGGCGATGAAGCCGATCTCGACGCTGATGCGCCCTCTCGGCACGGTGGATGTGGCGACGGGGCAGACCGCCGCCGCGGCGGCGGAGCGGAGCGACGTCACCGCGGTTCCTGCGATGGGGGTCATCTCCGAGGCGATGGTGGCACTCGTCCTCGCCGATGCGATGCTGGAGAAGTTCGGCGGTGATTCCCTCGGCGAGCTCCGTCGGAACCTCGACGGGTACGTCGCGCGTGTCGCCGACCGCGTCCGCTGACCCCGCCGCCGTCCGCGGCATCGTCCTCCTCGGGCTCCCCGGTGCGGGGAAGAGCACCGTCGCCCCGCTCGTCGCGGCCGCGCTTGGGTGGCCCTGTATTGATCTCGATCTTGCAATCGAAGCCGCAGCCGGGATGTCCGTGGCAGAGATCTTCGCGCAGCAGGGGGAGGCGTTCTTCCGGGCCTGGGAGCGGCGCCTCACCGCCCAGGTGCTGGCGGATGCCGAGGGGGCGATCGTGCTGGCCCCGGGGGCTGGATGGATCGAGGATCCGTCCCATCAGCACCTCATCGGGAAGGGTCTCATCGCCGTCCATCTACAGGTCGACCCGCTCGTCGCGGCCGCTCGGCTGGCGACATCGACACCGCAGCGCCCCCTTGTGGGAGCGTCCGACCCCGTTGGCAGAATCATCACGCTGCTCGCGCGCCGTCATGAGCTGTATCTGCAGGCGCATCATACAGTTAGCACTGATTTGATGACGCCGGACGAACTCGCCGCTATTATAGTAGCGCTTGCATCGGGGTGAACAGGGGACTAGGATAGCCGACCTAATGGCGACCACGAAGAAAACGTCCAAGAACACCGCGGCGAGGTCCGCCCCGGTTCCGAAGAAAGCGGCGGCGAAGTCCGCCAAGAAGGCCGCGAAGCGGGGCAGCGGTCCGGCGGCGAAGCGTGCTGGAGCACGTCCGCGGGCCGTCCTCAAGGAGCCGGAACTCCCGCACGATGAGGGGGCGGCGCAGGCTGCGGCCGGGAAGTCGCTCGTCATCGTCGAGTCCCCCGCGAAGGCGAAGACCATTGGGAAATACCTCGGCAACCAGTACCTCGTCCGGGCCACCGTCGGCCACATCCGCGACCTCCCGGTGAAGCAGATCGGGATCGATCCGGCGCAGGGGTTCGAGCCGCAGTACGTGACGATCCCGGGGAAGGAGAAGACCGTCGCGGAACTCAAGAGTGCGGCGAAGACGGCGAAGGCGGTCTTCATCGCGACCGACCCCGACCGCGAGGGCGAGGCGATCGCCTGGCACGTGGAGTCGCAGATCGCGGGGGCGAAGGCGCCGCCGATCAAGCGCGCGCTGTTCTATGAGATCACCAAGGACGCGGTCCGCGCGGCGCTCGACGAGGCGCGGCAGATCGACCAGAAGAAGGTCGATGCGCAGCAGGCCCGACGCGTGCTCGACCGGCTCGTCGGCTACAAGGCGAGCCCGGTGCTCTGGAAGACGGTGAAGAAGGGGCTCTCGGCGGGACGCGTACAGACGGTGGCACTCCGTCTCCTCGTGGAGCGCGAGCGCGAGATCCGGGCGTTCAACCCCCAGGAGTACTGGAAGATCACCGCGCGGCTCTCGCACGAGGGGCAGCCCTTCGTCGCCAAGCTGCATCATCTGGATGGGGCGAAGCCGGTCATCCCCACCGAGGCTGCCGCGCGGGCAATCGTCGCGGACTGTGCCACGCGAACCCACTTCGACGTCACCGACCTCAAGCAGCGCGAGCGCCGCAAGCGGCCGGAGGCGCCGTTCCGGACGAGCACGCTGCAGCAGGAGGCCGCGAAGAAGCTCGGCTTCGGCTCCAAGCGGACGATGCGGATCGCGCAGAACCTGTACGAAGGGGTGCAGCTCTCCTCGGCCGAGGGCGCGGTCGGCCTCATCACGTACATGCGCACCGACCACGTCCGTGTGGCCGAGTCGGCTGCCGCGGCGGCGCGCGCCGTTCTCGAGGCTTCCTTCCCGGCGCCGTATCTCCCCGCGGCACCGCAGCTTTACGCCGAGGCCGGCGGTGATGCCGCCCAGGGCGCGCACGAGGGAATCCGTCCGACCGATCCGGCGCGGACGCCGGAGCAGGTCGCTGCGTACCTCACCCCCGACCAGCTCAAGCTCTACACCCTCATCTGGCAGCGATTCATGGCCTCCCAGATGACGCCGGCGGTGTTCGATACCACGACCGTCGACTTCGACCTCGGTCGCTATCTGTTCCGTGCGACGGGCTCTGTTGTGAAGTTCCAGGGCTTCCTCGCCATCTACAAAGAAGCCACGGAGGAAGGGGACCATCGCACGCTCGAGGACGAGCAGGCGCTGCCGGCCATCAATGCCGGCGCGCGGGTGCCGGTCACGTCGATTGATCCGTCGCAGCACTTCACCGAGCCGCCGCCGCGCTTCTCCGAAGCGTCGCTGGTGAAGGAGCTCGAGAAGCTCGGGATCGGGCGCCCCTCCACGTATGCTTCGATCATCTCGACGCTCACGGAGCGGCACTACGCCGAGCTCCAGCAGCGGCGCTTCTTCCCCACGCCGCTCGGAGAATCGGTCGAGAAGGTGATGGTGAAGCAATTCCCACGCGAGTTCGACGTGGGCTTCACCGCCCGGATGGAGGCCGAGCTCGACCACGTCGAGGACGGCCAGCGGCGCTGGCAGAAGGTCCTCGAGGATTTCTGGTCGCCCTTCTCCGAGGCGCTCGGGTCCGTCGATGCGGAGGCCCTCATTCGTGAGGCGCATGACCTCTCGGGGCTCGACGCTGAGCGGTGTCCGACCTGTGACGGGCGGCTCGTGCCGAAGGGGGGCTTCTTCGGGCCCTTCGTGGCCTGCGAACACCACCCCAAAGCGTGCACCTTCACGCGGCCGCTGAAGGGTGAGGTCAAGGAGAAGCGGTACGTGGAGGTCCCTTGCCCACTGTGCGGGGTGACGCCGATGATCGTGCGGCGCTCCAAGAGCGGGGAGTTCCTCGGCTGCACCACCTTCCCCAAGTGCAAGGGGACGAAGTCGATGCCGACGGGGGTGAAGTGCCCGAAGGACGGCGGTGACCTCGCGGCGCGCAAGTCGAAGAAGCGGGGGAAGGCGTTCTACGGCTGCGAGAACTATCCGAACTGCGACTTCGTCTGTTGGGAGAAGCCCGTCGCTGATGCCTGCCCGGATTGCGGCTTCGCGGGCGCCGAGGCGCGCAGCACCAAGGCGCGCGGGGCGTTCCGGCGGTGCCTGAAGTGCCAGAACGAGTGGGACGTCCCGTCCGAGGGCGCGGACGAGGGCGCGACGGAGACGGC
>JBMTAR010000007.1:0-21980 GCA_049428925.1 Gemmatimonadaceae bacterium | reverse complement strand
CGGCGTCCTTCTGCTGGATATGCGCCGAGTCGGCGAGCATCACCTCGCAGAGATCGCGCGTGGCTGATGTGGCGTGGATGTCGCCGCGGAACCCCGCTTTGACGAGGAACGGGAGGCGCCCCGCGTGATCGATGTGCGCGTGCGAGAGGACGACGGCGTCGAGCCGTCCCACGGGGATCGGAAGCTGGCGGTTCCGATGCGCGACGTCGCGGCGGCGCCCCTGAAAGAGCCCACAGTCGAGGAGGATTGTGCGGCCGGCCACCTGTACGAGATGCGCCGAACCGGTGACCTCACGGGCCGCACCGATGAACTCGAGACGCATGCGGGGGTATCCTCGGGAGCGAGGGGAATCGGTGGGGCGCCGGTGCCGGTCGAATCGCGGTGAGACACCGAGGGCTCTTCAGCGCTCGGGTTCGGCGTCGCGGGCGAAGATGATCGTCAGGCGCGCCGCGTCCTGGGCGAGCTGGGCCGGATGCCAGCCGCCTCGGCTCCGCTCGTTCAGAAGGTCCGTGAGCGCGTCCTCGTCCTCGCGCTGATGCTTGGTGAGACGGAGGATCACGGCCTGATATTCTTTCATGCGGGCGAAGATACTAGTTTCTCGACCATGACGACCACCCCTGCGCTCCCCGGTTGCACCGTCGTCGCCCATCCGCTCGTGCGGCACAAGATGGCGTTGCTGCGCGACCGCGCCACGCCGACGAAACTCTTTCAGGAGCTCGTCTCGGAGCTGGCCACCCTCCTCGCCTACGAGGCGACGCAGCAGCTCGCTCTCGCGCCGATCGAGGTCACCACACCGCTCGAGACGACCCCGGGCGAACGGCTCGCGACGCCGCCGATCCTCGTCCCGATCCTCCGCGCGGGTCTGGGGATGGTCGATGGGATCCGCGCCCTCATCCCCGACGCGCGCGTCGGGCACATCGGGCTCTACCGCGACCACGATTCACTCGCGCCCGTCGAGTACTACTTCAAGGTGCCACCAGGGATCGCGACGCACGACGTCTTCCTTCTCGACCCGATGCTCGCGACCGGCGGGAGTGCGGCGAACGCGGTGACCGCGCTCAAGCGGAGCGGCGCGACGCGCCTCACCTTCCTCTGTCTCGTCGCCGCGCCCGAGGGTGTACGACGCCTGCACGCGGAACACCCCGATGTCCCGATCTTCACCGCGGCCCTCGATCGCGAGCTGAACACACACGGCTACATCCTGCCGGGGCTGGGTGACGCGGGCGATCGGCTCTTCGGCACCAAGTAAGCGGCACGAAGTAAGCGACACCAAATACGCGGCACGACGTACGCGATGCGATGTCGAGCAGAAAGCGCGTGGCACGTGAGACATCGCGCGGTGTCGGGCTACGGGTTTTGCCCGCCGTCACGTGTCCTTGTCCGGATTCACGTGAGGCCGTATTGTTCGGCCCGTGCTGATCAATCTCGTACCCGAGTTCCTCGACGCCATCGCGGGTGCTGATCCCGTCGCCGGGTACCACCGCTACTTCGAATCGCATCGCGCGCTCCTGAGCGCGTATTGGCACAACTACGTCATCGAGCCCACCGGGCCGCACTTCCACGAAGTGGTGCGGGACACCGTGCGCGCCGACCGTCGTGATCTCCATGATCTCCTCGCCCGCCTCGATGTCGCCGCCCTCGCCGCGCGCGCCGAGGCCGCTTGCGTCGAGAGCTTCGAACTCGACATCCCCGTCGACGTCGTCCTGATGGTCGGGGTCGGCGCCGCGAACGCCGGCGAACTCGTCATCGACGGGCGCGCCACCGCATTCGTCTGCCTCGAGCACTTCACGGGCGTCGCGAACGCCGCCACCCACGGCCTCGGACTCGACCCCGAGCTCCTGCCGATGTGGCTCGCGCATGAGATCGCCCACGGGGTCCGTTACACCGCGCCCACCAGCCGCGCCGAACTCCGACGCGTGGTGCAGTCGCAGCAGGGATTCTACTCGTATTGGCAGACCGGAAAGCTGGTCACCCTCCGCGAGCACCTCGTCAACGAAGGGCTCGCCGTCCAGGCGGCCCGCCTCCTCTCACCCGGCCACGCCGATTGGGAGTACTTCGGGTTCGATCGGCGGCAGTACGCGCGAGTGCGCGAGCTCGATGGCGTCCTCCGGCGTCTCGTCGCACCCGACCTCGACCGCACCGGTCTCGGCCTGCGGCTCCGCTGGCTCTCCGGCGGGATGAGCGACGACGCGCGGACCATCCAGCGGTATGTCCTCCCCGAGCGTGCTGGCTACTTCCTCGGGGCGCAGATGGTCGAGGAGGCGGTACAGGATCGTGGGATTGCGTGGGCGCTCCGCGCCGACGCGCAGGAACTGATGGCATTCACCGACGCGGCGGCCCGCACCGCCTAACAGCGGACGGGCTCCACGGGGTGGACGCGCGCGACCGGCTCCGGGGCCGGCCGCGCGTCGTCATTTCAGGGCCTCACTTCCCGATGCAGAAGGCGCGGAAGACACGGTCCAGCACCTCCTCGACGTCGAGCGCGCCAAGCAGCTCATCGAGCGCGAGGGTCGCGGCGCGCAGATGGGTCGCCGCGACGGGCGCCGGCAACTCACCGCTCTCCCACACCGCCCGGAACGCCTGCAGTTCCGTCCGCGCCGTCGTCAGCGCCGTGACGTGTCGCGCGCGCGTTACCACCGGCGCCGATTCGGCGGGGTCCGGCGTCGTCGCACGCACCGTGACGCGGAGCGCGTCGCGGAGGGCGACCAGCCCCGCCCCGGTCACCACACTGACCGAGATCGGGGCGCCATCGGCTGCCACTGATGCGAGAGACGGTGCGATGGGTAGCGGTGTGGTGGGCGCGTACGCACGCCCTTCCTCGATGGGTGCGAGCGCAGGGCTCGTATGCCGGTCATCCTTCGTCCGCACACGCACCAGCGGGGCGTCGCTGTGCGCACGCACCTCGGCCACCCCGCGCGCGAGCGACGCGTCGTCCTCCCCACAGACGAGCACCACCTGCGCCTCCGCAAGTCGCCGATGACTGACCTCGATCCCGAGTTGCTCCACCTGGTCGTCGCTCGCCCGGAGTCCCGCCGTGTCAACGAGCCGGATCGGCCACGGGTCGTCGTCGAGGAGCACCTCGATGGCGTCACGCGTCGTGCCGGGCACCTCGCTCACCAGCGCGCGAGATTCCCCGAGGAGGGCGTTGAAGAGGGAGGACTTCCCGGCGTTCGGGACGCCCGCGAGCACCACCATCACGCCGTCGCGTCCCAGCGCGGCCTGCGGCAGCGTCGCGAGGAGGGTGTCGATCGCCGCGATCGAGCCGTCGACGGCGGCGAGCACGCGCGCCGGATCGAGTGGCCCATCGTCCTCGGAGGGGAAATCGAGGTCGTAGGCGATGAGTGCCTCCGCGCCGAGCACCGCTTCGCGGAGGGCGGCGAGATGGCTGGTGAGGACCCCGTCGAGCTGCCGAAGCGCGAGCCGATGGCTGGCAGCGGTGCGCGCGTCGATGAGGTCGCCGATCGCCTCCGCGCGCAGCAGGTCGAGCTTGCCGTGCCGCACCGCGCGCTCGGTGAACTCCCCGGGGAGCGCCGGTCGCGCCCCGGCCGCCACGAGGGCGGCGACCACCGCGGCGGGGACGAAGGCCCCGCCGTGCACCGTGCACTCGACGAGATCTTCGCCGGTGAAGGAGCGTGGTGCGGCGAACCAGGTGACCATCGCCTCGTCGAGCGGTGTGTCAGGGTGGTCGGCGGCGTGGAGCCGTGCCCGGGTGACCTGGCGTGCGGCGGTGGGCCAGGGCGTCGTGCAGCGCCGCGCGATCGCGTGCGCATCGGGACCGCTCACCCGGATGACCGCGAGGGCGCCGCGTCCCGGCGCCGTCGCGGTGGCGACGATGGTGTCGCCGCGCAGGTCAGCGCGCCTTGGCGGCGCCCCCACCGGCGACCTTGGCGGGAGCCTTCCCCCGCTCGTTCGCGATCAACCACTGCTGCGGCAGCGCCGCGAGGTTCTGGACCGCGTAATAGAGGTTGAGCCCCGACGCGAAGTTGAAGAGGAAGACCGTCATCATCACCGGCATCAGCCAGCTCATCATCTTCGCCTGCGGGTTCGGCGGGGAGTTCCGCATCCCGATCCAGGAGAGCGCGTACATCGAGGCGCCCATCAGGAGCGGGACGACGTAGTACGGATCCTTCACCGAGATGTCGGGGAGCCAGAGGAACGGCACGCCGCGGAACTCGATCGTGTTCTGGAAGACGAAGAAGAGCGCGAAGAGGATCGGCATCGGCAGGAGCATCGGGAGGCACCCCGCGAGCGGCGCGAAGGGACTGATCCCCGCCTCCGCATAGACCTTCATCACCGCCTCGCGCTGCTTCTCGGGGTCGCCCTTGTGCTTCTCCTGCGCCGCCTGGATGAGCGGCGCGATGCGCTGCATCTGGATGCTCGAGCGCATCATCTTCGAGTTGAGCGGCCACATCAGGAGCCGGATCGTGACGCCGAAGAGGACGAGGATCCAGCCATAGGAGATGGCGAGCGACCCCTTCAACCAGAGGAGGAGGCGCATCACGATCGTCGCGAAGGGCTGCACGATCCCGCTGATCCAACCGCCGTACGGGTTGGTGTGCTCGAACTCGCGTCCCATCGCGATGAGGCGCGTCCACTCCTGCGGGCCGGCGTAGAGCTCGAAGGTGAGCCCCGCCCCGCCCACCGGGAGCGGCGAGACGACCGTCGCGGCCGCGCGCGAGGCGACACGATTCACCCGTGCCGCGCCGGTGACCTGCACCTCGGCGAAGGGCGAGGCGGTGGTATCCACGGCGACGACACCGACGAGATAGTACTTGCTCTTCGCAACCGCCCAGGTGAACGGGCCGCTGCGAATCATCCGCTCGCCGGCATCGGGCTTCCGGAAGTCGATGCGCTCGGCGCCGCGGGCGGGGGTGCGCATCGCATACGCGAGGTGGCGCTGATCGTCGACCGAATCACGCTCCTGCGAGAGGAACCCCGTCGGCAGGTCGGTCAGCAGGAACGCCGGGGTCGGGATCCCCTCGGCGCGCACGGCGACCGTGGCGAGATAGTTGGTGTCGCTCAGCGTGTAGGTGACGCTGAGGGTGCCGGCGCCGATGGGGGCCGTGAAGGTGACGCGCGGCCGACCCGCCTCCTGATCCTCGACGGCCGTGAAGGGCAGCGCGTCGAACCGGATCGTGTCGCCGCCCGCGAGGAGCCGGTAGCGGAGGAGCGCGCCATCGGGGGCGGCCAGCTGCACCGGGCCGGTGCCGCCGCCGAGCTTCTGGTAGGCCGGAAGTTCAGCGGAGAGGAGTGCCGCACCGCCGGAGGAGAGGTCGTAGCGGGCGATCGTGTTCGCGAGACGGATGGTGCGGATCGGCGGGCGCACGACGCTGTCCGATGGCGGCGTCGCCGTGGCCGAGCCGGTCGTCGCCGCGGTCGGGCCGGCGGAGGCGGTGGTTCCAGTGGGTGCCGTTGCGCTCGAGGCGTTCGAGCCGTTCGCAGCGCCTGTGACGGCGGTCGGTGCCGCCGGCGTCGGTCGCGCGACCGGGAAGAGGACCGGTGTGATGAGGAGAATCACTCCGGTGAGGAGGATCGCGAGGAAGAAGCGCTTATCCATCACGGCGAGAGGGGGCGGGAGGGGGAGGCGGGACCGGATCGAATCCGCCGGCGTGGAACGGATGGCAGCGAGCGATGCGACGCAGCGCGAGCCAGCCGCCGCGCCAGGCGCCGTGTCCCTGCAACGCCTCGATCGCGTACTGCGAACACGTCGGATGATAGCGACACGAGGGGGGGAGAAGCGGGGAGAGGAAGAGCTGGTACGCCCGGACCATCGCCACGAAGAGGACGCGCATCGGTCGTGATCGTCCGGTTCAAGTGGCCGGTGGGGTGGAGCCCAGCCGCCGCATCGCCTGCGCGAGATCGGCGGCGAGGGTCGTGATGGGCACGCCGTACGCGGCCGGATTGGCTCGCACGACAACATCGCACGGCGGGTGCGTGACGAGCATCGGCCAGAGCGACTGCCGGATGAGTTCGCGGAGCCGGCGCTTCACAAGATTGCGGGCGACGGCGGAGTGCTTGTGTCGCGGGACGATGACCCCGACCCGGGGGAGACGCCGAAGGGAAGCGAGGGTCCGGAGCTCCAGTGTGGCGGTCCGGATTCGCTTCCCTGTCAGTCGCACCGCCTCGAGATCGGTGGTGCGCGTCAACCGTCCTGCTGGCGGAATCCGCCCCGACGACTCAGGCGCCAGCGTACTTGGACGGGAGCTTCACGGTGAGCTGCTTCCGCCCCTTCTTGCGACGGCGGCTCAGCACCTCGCGCCCCCACTTGGTCTCCATCCGCGCGCGGAACCCGTGCGTCTTGATGCGGCGCTTGTTGCGCGGACGATATGTCGGCTTACCCATCGTGACTCCAAAATCGAAAATGACGAAGGACCGCGGTCGGTCCAGAGTCCGTAAACGTATTCGGGACCGACGCTTAGGTCAACCCGGACGATGCTGATACCCCACTGGTTCGCATTCTCGAATGTTGACTTATCCACATGGCTCGGGTAGGTTCGCCGTCCCTCTGGTATCCGCTCCTCGAACGACCGGTTCGCCCTGTAATGTCGCTCTCCCCCGCTGACGTCTGGACCCGCCTGCTGACGCAGGTCAGGACGCAGCTCCCGGACCACGCCGTCGATACCTGGCTGGTCCCGTTGACCCCGGTCGAATACACCGAAGACACGTTGACACTCAACGCCCCCGACCAATTCTCGGTCGAGTGGAACGAGAGCAAGCACGCGCCGGTGATCGAGTCGATGGCGTCAGTGGCAATGGGCCACCCGGTTCGGATCAAGTTGACTGTTCAGGCGGACCGTCTCCAGCGCTCCCAGATGGATCTTTTCGTCCCACAACCAGGACAGGAAAGAGCCACTGCAAAGCCAGAAGAGCCTCTGCCGAATGTCACGCTGAGCTCCCTCAACGAACGATACACTTTTGATTCGTTCGTCATCGGCAAGTCCAATGACCTCGCCGCCGCAGCCGCGATGGCGGTCTCACAGGCCCCGGGGAAGACCTACAACCCCCTCTTCTTCTACGGCCCCACCGGACTCGGGAAGACCCACCTGATGCAGGCCATCGCGCACGAGATCATCAAGCGCGCGCCGAACACCCGCGTCACCTACATCACGACCGAGCAGTTCACCAACGACGTCATCACCTCGATCGGCAAGGGCGCCATGCACGACTTCCGGCGCCGCTACCGCGAGACCGATCTCTTCCTGGTCGATGACGTCCACTTCATCGGCGGCAAGAACTCCACGCAGGAAGAGTTCTTCCATACGTTCAACGCCCTGTATGAGGCGGGGCGCCAGATCGTCCTCACCTCGGACCGGCCCCCCTCCGAGATCCCGAAGCTCGAGGCCCGACTCGCCTCCCGCTTCGCCTGGGGGATGGTCGCTGACGTCGGGGCCCCGGACCTCGAGCACCGCATCGCCATCCTCCGCCGCAAGGCGGAGATGGACCACCTCGAGCACACGATCCCGGACGAGGTCCTGCATTTCATCGCCGACCACGTCCGGTCGAATGTCCGGGAGCTCGAGGGCTCGATCATCAAGCTCCTCGCCTTCGCCTCATTGAAGCATCGACCGATCACGGTGGATCTCGCGCGCGAAGCGCTGCGGGACAAGCTGCGGTCGAACGATGGTGTCACCGCGCCGACGGGTCGACAGGATCGGATGGCGACGGCACAGCGGCTCGTCGCTGCGGAATGGGGCATCACGGTCGAGGGGCTCCAATCCAAGACCCGGACCAAGACCCTCACCATCCCGCGCCAGGTGGCGATGTTCCTCGCCCGGGAGGTGCTCGGGATGCAGCTCGTCGAGATCGGCCTCGCCTTCGGCGGGCGCGACCACTCCACCGTCATCCATTCGCTCGAGCGGGCGGAGGCGATGATGGCGGAGAGCGAGGAGTTTCGGAGCCGTGTGGAACGCGTGCGGGAAACATTGAAACTCTCCACCTGATTCCCCCAGCGGTCCACACGACCCCGAGACGTCGACCGGTTTTCCCCGATGTTCCACTGAGGTTCCACCTGACACCGCACGTGAACCACGTCGCGCTGCACGACGGCCGGACAAGCAGTTGCACGATCTGTCCACAATCCACACCGGCCTACTGCTACGACGACTTTGAGATAGAATAGAGATAGGAACCGCAGGCATCCGCCCGATTCCCACACCGCACCCGCGACCCCCATGCGCTTCACCATCACCCGTGAGAAGCTCCAGGAAGGCCTCGCCGCCGTCACGCCGGCGGTGCCGTCCAAGACGACCCTTCCGGTCCTCGCGAACCTCCTGATCCAGACGACGGACAAGGGCATCCGGATCTCCGGGACGGACCTCGACATCGCGGTCAGCACCGAGGTCACCGCCGATGTCGAGGCGGTCGGCGCGATCACGATCCCCGCGCGGAAGCTGAGTGAGATCGCGCGGGAACTCCCGGCGGCTCCGGTCCGCATCTCCGCCACCGGCGATCAGCGGGTGACCCTCGAGTGTGGACGGTCGAAGTTCAAGCTCCTCGGGCTGCCCAAGTCGGAGTTTCCGAGCTTCCCGGCGATCAACTTCGACAAGGCACTCAAGATCCCGTCGGGGGACCTGCAGAAGCTGATCGGGCACACGGCCTTTGCCGCGAGCACGGAAGAGAGTCGGCCGATTCTGAACGGGGTCCTCTGGGAGCTCCGTCCTGACGCGATGCGGATGGTCGCCACGAACGGACATCGGCTCGCGAAGATGGAGGTCCCGGTGAGTGGGGCCAAGAAGGCCGACCTGATCATCCCGCCCAAGGCGTTGGAACAGATCCGACGGCTCTTCGCCGCCGAAGAGGAACTGGAGGTCGCGCAGGGGGAGAATCACCTGGGCTTCCGGTCGCCCTTCACCTCGGTCTACACGCGACTCATCGAGGGGCCGTATCCGAGCTACGATCAGGTCATCCCGAAGGACAATGACAAGGTCGCGACCCTCGACCGTGCCGCGCTCGTCGGCGCCCTCAAGCGCATGAGTGTCGTCGCCTCCGACCAGACGCATCGCATCCGGCTCTCCTTCAACACCGGCATGCTGAAGTTCTCAGTCAGCACTCCCGACCTGGGCGAAGCACAGGACGAGATGCCGATCCGCTATGACGGCGATCCGATGGACATCGGCTTCAACGCGGCGTACCTCCTCGAGATTCTCCGCTATATGCCGACCGATGAGGTGCGGATGACCTTCCGCGCACCGGAGCGCGCGTCGACGCTCGAACCGGATGGGTGGTCGGATCCGGCGAAGTATCTCTGCCTGCTGATGCCGCTGCGGCTGGTGGACTGACCGCGGGAGCCACCGCGGCGGCGGTCGATGGCCGCCGTGGAGGTCCCTACCGAGCCCGCTGCACGTTGATCCGCGTCGTCTGACGGACCTCCTGGGTCCGCCGACGCCCCTGGAGACGAAGATCGAGCGTCTGTTCACCCTCGCCCATCACGATGAAGCCATCGGTGCGGGCGAGGGTGAATCGCATCATCCCGCTTCCACTCCCGGTGATCGTCACCGGCTCCCCGAGCTGGTGACCCGTTCCCTGGAGGCGTGTCGTCGTCATCCGCTCAATCCGGAGGTGCACATCGTCCCCAACGGCCACCGCCTCCACGACGCGATATCGACGCAACGAGGTGACCTCCAACGGGATCGAGTCCCGGCAGATGGTGACGGTCGACGAATCCTGCCAGACGGCATCGCGTCGCAGCCGCGACGGAATCGGAAGGAGGACGTCACGCGCGATGCCGGCGATCACCGACTCCACAGAACAACCGGACTCACTCGGCGCCGTACGGACCCAGGGGCCTTCGGAGGTGCGGGCGGAGTAGGTCAACGTCACCGGGAACCGCACATCCGCCACGGGCAGAATCAGACCGACGCGAGGCCCCGTCGCAAAACTCGTGAGCTCCCCATTCCACCGAGTCGCCGTGCGATTCGACCAGGAGAGGGTCGTCACGGTTGAAGAGGAGTCATATGTTGGTCGCATGAGCAATAAAGAATCTGTATATCGCGCCATTATAGCAGCATCAACAACTATTTTATAGGACACTGATTGACCGGACAGAATGCTCCACGGACCGTTGAGATCGGGAGTGGTCGGAACAGGTGGGGTCGACGGCGGAGGTGTCACGACAACCGGCGTTGGACGGCAGGCGCCGACGAGCAGCATCGCCACCACCGCACCAGAGCGGACCAGCATCTGCACACGGCACATCACGAGACCTCCCCTGCCTGGGAATGCAGGATGGGCGAGGGAATCCCCCCGCCCATCCCACACCATCATCACCCGTCGGTTCCGTCTATAAGCCGGGTTCTGTCAGTGCCCGAAAGCACCGGACGATCATTTCTCTCGGCAGCCGGTCGCCCGACTGCTCTAGCGGCCAACCCGCGGCGTCTTGATCGCAGAGGACTGCTGCTCGCCGCCTATTCGGCCTTGCTCCCGCTGGGGTTTGCCATGCCGACCGTGTTACCACGATCGCGGTGGGCTCTTACCCCACCCTTTCACCCTTACCGACGCCCGAAGACATCGGCGGTCTGCTCTCTGTTGCACTGTCCGTCACGCCTCGCGGCGTGCCCAGGCGTTACCTGGCAGCGTGTCCAAGGAGCCCGGACTTTCCTCGGCGCAGGCGACCTCCCCACGACGCGATCGTCCGACGGAACCGTGACAACAATATAGCGGATGAGGGCGATGACGCGCCGTCCGGATTCCGATGACACTTCCGATGGATTTGATACGAGACCGGTGACGAGTGGGTGACCGATTCGCATCAGGCTCTCCGCGTCACCGAATGATGCCGCCCCCCTCATCCCCGGAGTGCCACTGTGACCCTCGCTCCTCGTGCTCTCACCGCCCCTGTCGTGACTGTCCTTGAACCCGAGGAGCGTCTGCGTGTCGATGCGGCCGGTGCCGGCCTCTATCGCACGATCCATCGCGAATCGGTCGCCGGTGTACACGACGAACTTCGGCGACGGCGTGTGAGCGCGGTCCTCGTGTCCGTGGCTCGGTGCGGACGTGACACACAGGAACGACAGATGGCCACGCTCGTCCGCGAGTTTCCCAGTGTCCCCACCGTGGCCCTCCTCGGGGCGGTGCCGCCGACGGCGGAATCCCTCCTCCACCTTGGCAACGCGGGCGTCACTCGCATCGTCGACGTTCGCATTCCCGCCGGATGGAATCGCCTCCGTCAACTCCTCGGCGGCGAACTCCTCGCCGAGGTCGATCAGCAGTGCTTGGATGCCGTGCGGGCGGAGATCGGAGAGATGACCCCCGAGGGGATGCGATTCTTCGAGGCGATCTTCGTCCGCGCGGAGCGCGTCAGCACGATCCGCACGCTCGCGACCCGGCTGGGGATCCTGCCGAGCACGTTGATGAGCCGTTTCCATCGCGCGGGGCTCCCCGCTCCGAAGCAGTACCTCTGTTACGCGCGGCTGTTGCGTGCGGCACGGCTCCTCGAGGATCCCGGACACTCGCTCGCTGGGGTCTCACACGCACTGCGCTATTCCTCCCCACAGAGCTTTGGCCGTCACATCCGGATGTTGCTCGGGATGAGTGCGGGGGAGTTCCGTGCGCGTCACGACTTCGCGGCGATGCGCGAGCGTTTCCTCGCGGACCTCGTCCGTCCATACCGCCACATCTGGCGCGGGTTACGGCCGCTCGCCGTCCGCCCTGGGATGCTGGTGCCGCCGGCGGTCCCATCGAAGGTGCCATCGAAGATGCCGCCGTCCGTCGCGGAAGGTCGACCGGCGTGGGCGCGGCGCACGGCGTGAGTGGCGAGGTGATGGCGAGGCGCGGGTGGAGTGCGGGTGCGGTCTGGGCACGATGCGTTGGTCCCGGCCCGCACCGTCAGCGCCTCACATCCGTGCGGTGATCTCCGCCGCGCGCGTCAGCGATTCCACCGCGAGCCCCTCGGCTTCAAGTGCTTCCCGACCTCCCTCCTCGCGGTCGACGACGGAGAGGACGCCGAGCACCTCACCACCGGCGGCCCGCAGGGCGGCCACCGCCTTGAGCGCGGAGCCGCCGGTCGTGATCACGTCCTCGATCACGACGACACGGTCGCCCGGAAGGAAGGCGCCTTCAACGAGCTTGCCGGTGCCGTGTGTTTTCGCTTCCTTCCGCACGGTGAAGGCACGGATGGGGGTTCCGGCGAGCTGACTCGCATACGCGATCGCGTAGCTTACGGGGTCTGCGCCGAGGGTGAGGCCACCCACCGCATCGGCAGCCCAGCCGCGTCGTTGAATCGCGGCGAGTCCGAGCGGCCCGATGAGCGAGAGCCCTTCAGGGTGCATCGTCGTCAGGCGGCAGTCGATGTAGAGGTCGGACTGCCGGCCCGAGGCGAGGGTGAAAGAGCCGCGCTTGGCACTGCGCTGGGCGAGGAGATCGAGGAGGCGGGCGTGAGGGTCCATACGTGGGGAGCCTACGGGGTGCGGTCGGACCGGTCAATGCGGGCGCGCCGATGACGGCGCTCCTGATCACGGTCGGCGTCCTCATCGTTGGGGGGGTGCTCCTCTGGGAGCGTGCGCAGCGCCGCCGACTCCGCGACCGGAGTGCGGAGCTTGAGCACCTCTCCTTCGAGTTGGCGCGCGCCAATCGTGCGAAGTCGGAGTTCCTCGCGAACGTTTCTCACGAGCTCCGGACCCCGCTCGCGGCCATCGTCGGCTTTGTGGATCTCCTGCGTGACGGCGCCTATGGAGCGCTCGATCCCCGGATGGTCGGACCAGTCGACCGGATTCAGGCCTCGTCCGCGCACCTGCAGACGCTTGTCGACCAGATTCTTGACCTCGCACGTCTTTCCGCGGGCCGGCTTGACGCACAGGCGGAGCCGATCTCGCTCCGCGCGTTCGTCATCGACGTCGCGAGCGAGGTGGAGCCGCTCCTGTTGGGGAAGGGGCTCGCCCTTACCGTGCAGGTGCCGGCGACCTTGCCACGTCTCCACACCGATCCGACACACCTGCGGCAGATCCTGGTGAACCTCCTCGGCAACGCCGTGAAGTTCACGCCGGCCGGCCGTATCACGGTGCGGGCAAGCCTCGTGACCGATGGGGCGGTGGGGGCGATGACGCGGACGATGGCGCAGCGTCCCCTACTCGCCGCAGGCGGGGACTGGGTGGCGTTGCAGGTGGTGGACACCGGGATTGGCATCGCGGAGAAGGACCACGCGCGGATCTTCGGGGAGTTCGAGCAGGTGGAGGCCGGCTCACGCGGGGATTCCGAGCGGCGCGGGACGGGGCTCGGGCTCGCCATCACGCGGCGTCTCGCGCGGCTCCTCGGTGGCGACATCACCGTTGAGAGCGCCATCGGAGCGGGCGCGACCTTCACTTGCTGGTTGCCGGTTGAGCGGATACCGGCGAAGGGTTGACCGCGAGAGGCGGACGGCCCTCAGCGTCCGAACAACCCCTTCATCTTCGAGAACAGCCCACCCGTCGCCGCCGCCGGGAAGGGGGACTCCAGCGCCGCCGACAGCGCGTGCGCGAACGCCTTTACATCGGGATGGCGATCCCCGGGCGCCTTCGCCAGACCCTGCATCACGACGGCTTCGACGGCGTCGGTGTAGACCAACTCCGGCTTCGCCTTGTTGAGCGGCTTCGGCGGCTGCGAGAGCAACAGTGTGAACATCTCGCGCGGGTTCTTCGCCTGATACGGCAACACGCCGGTCAGGAAGAGATACGCCATGGTCGCAAGTGAGTACTGGTCGGCCGCGGGGGAGACAATCTCCCCGGAGAGGGCCTCGGGGGCGACGTACATCAGCGTCCCGACGAAGAAGCCGGCGCGCGTGAGGCGCTCCGCCTGCGGGGTGTCGGTCGCGGTCGCGATCCCGAAGTCGAGCAGCTTCACCGTGCGCGTCTGCGCATCGTAGATGAGGTTGTCGGGCTTCAGGTCGCGGTGGACGATCCCTGCCGCGTGCACCGCGCCCACCGCCCCGGCGATCTGCCGGATGACCGTCGCGACCTCATCCGGCGGGAAGGGGGCGTGCCGCTTCGCATACCCTTCGAGCAGCTCGCCCACGGCCCACTCGAGGACGAGGAACGGCAATCCGTCCTCCTCCCCGGTCTGGATGGTCCGAATAACGTTCGGATGGACGACCTTCGCACCGTATCCAGCCTCACGGATGAAGCGCGCGACGGCGGTCTTGTCGGTGCGGAGCTTCTCCCGGAGGACCTTGAACGCGACGGTGCCGTGCACTGGATGCTGGGCACGGTAGACGGTCGCCGTCCCCCCTTCTCCCACGCGGTCGTGGAGGGTGTAGCCGGCGATGGTGGTCCCACTGAGCGCATCACGAGTCACGGCGGCGAAGCTAGGGCGGAACCGGGGAGGGGGCAAGGAAGCGGGGTACCTGATGCGTACCTGATGCGTCGGACCTCATCCCTGAAACCCGGTCTTCGGGGTAGACTTACGTATGCGTCGGTCCCTTCCCCTCCTCGGGTTGATGACCCTCGGGCTCCTCGCCTGTGGCCCGCGCGGTGGTGCGCCCGGTGGACCACCGTCTGGCGCGCCAGGTGGTCGCACCTCGGGCCCAGCCGTGCCGCGTGGCTCGCAATCGCCGACCTTCGATGCGACGCCGCTGTATCGGCAGATGGGGATGCTCGCGCGCGGGACGTCCCTCCCCCTCCTCGGGCGCGTGGGATACCTCGCGAGCCGCACCCCGGATACCACCCACGTCGTCGTGGGCGTGAGTTTCGCGAACAGCGCCCTCACCTTCAAGCGCGAGGCCGACAACCGCTTTCGCGCCTCGTATGCGGCGTCGGTCGCCGTGACCCGCGATGCCGCGAGCGTGGCGTTCGAGCAGGCCTCTGAGGAGGTGCTTGTCGGGACCTACCGCGAGACGACCCGCACCGATGAGAGTCTCGTCCATCAGGTCGTGCTTGACGTCCCGCCCGGTCGGTACACGTTGACCCTCACCCTGCGCGATGAAGCGAGTCAGCGCAACGCCGAGGAGCGGATGGCGATCGTCGTGCCGCGGTTGGAGCCGGGGAGCTTCGCGACGCCCATCCCCGTCGCCGAGGTCACGGCCCGCGGGACACGCGACTCCCTCCCCCTCCTGCTGATGGCGCCGAGCGGGACGGCCACAGCAGGGCGAGACTCGATCATCCCGCTCTACATCGAGGCGTACGACACCACCGCCGCGCCACTGCGGCTCCTCCTGCGGAACGAGCAGGGGCGGCGGCTGTGGGACGATACGGCGACACTCCCGAACCGCGGGTCGATCCGTTCTGGCGTGGTGGCGCTCCCACTGAGCCGCATCGGCATCGGTGTAGCGCAGTTCTCGGTGACGCGCGCGGAGGCGCGGGACACGGCGTCCACCTTCCTCTTCGTCGGGTTCGGTGCCGACCTCCCGGTCGCGACGTTCGACGATATGCTCCTGTATCTCCGCCATTACGCCTCGCCGTTCCGGATCGCACAGCTCCGTGACGCCGCACCGGAACAGCGGCCGGCGGCGTGGGCTGAGTTCGTACGCGCCACCGACCCCGATCCCCGGACGGCCGCACACGAGGATCTTCGCACCTATTTCGATCGGATCGCCCGGGCCAATCTCCGGTTCCGCGAGGAGGCCTCCGCGGGGTGGCTCTCCGATCGCGGCCGGGTCTTCATCACCCTCGGCGATCCCGACCAGCTCTTCGAGCCGCAGCTCAACGACATGAGCCGCAATCGTCAGCAGGTCTGGGTGTATCAGGGGATCAATCTCCAACTCACCTTCTTCGATCAGACCGGGACGGGTCGCTGGCGCCTTACGCAGTCGAGTGAGGTTCGCTTCGAGTCGGAGTACCGGCGACGCCTGAAGTGACCGTGGCGCCGGACGCACCAGGTGCGCCGACGCCGGTGGTCCATCCCACCCCGTGGCGCGCGGAGCTCGGTCGGAAGGCGGTGCACCTCGCCTCCACCCTCTTTCCGGTGAGTTGGGGTCTCGGGTGGGTCGATCGTCCGATCATCCTCGGTGTCCTCGGTGCGGGCCTCGTCATCGCCATCGGGCTCGAGATCGGCCGCCGGCGCGCCGGCCAGATCCGACGCTGGTTCGACACCTGGTTCGGATGGATGCTGCGCACGCACGAGGCGACCGCCCTCACGGGCGCGACGTGGATCCTCGCCGCGATGTGCCTCGCCGCGTGGCTTCTCCCTCCTGCCGCCGCCATCACCGCGCTCTGGGCCGCGGTCGTCGGCGATGCCAGTGCGGCGCTTGTGGGTCGCACGGTGGCGGCGCGCGCCGCCGTCCGCGGCAAGACCTGGGCGGGTTCGCTCGCCTGTGTGGTCGCGAGCGCGCTTGGACCGCTCCTCCTTGTCGGGGCGACACTTCCTGTGGCCGTCGCCATCGGGGCGGCGGCGGCGCTGGGGGAGCGGCCGCGCCACTGGATCGACGACAATGCACGGGTGACGGTGGCCGCGGGGCTCGCCGCGTGGTCCCTCCTCGGTCGGTAGCTTTCCGGGATGTCGATGCCCGACCGGCCGCGCCTGTACCTGATCGATGGGTACGCGCTCATCTACCGCGCCTTCCACGCCCTCGGCGGCGGCGCACCGCTCCGCAACGCCCGTGGTGAGAACACCGGGATGGCGAAAGGGGTCAACGACTTCCTTCGCCGCCTCATCGACAAACATCGCCCCGACTACGTGGTCTGGGTGAATGACGCGGGATCGTCGGGACGCGAGGAACTCCTCGAGGCCTACAAGGCGAACCGCGTCGCGCTCCCGGAGGAGGAGCAGCAGGACTTCGATACCGGCGTGGCGCGTGTGCGGCAGTTGCTCGCGGGGTATCGGATTCCGGTGGCGGAGCTCGAGGGCTTCGAGGCGGACGACGTCATCGCGACCCTCGCGCGTCAGGGCGCCGCGGCCGGTGTCGAATCGTGCGTCGTCTCGGGCGACAAGGATCTCCTGCAGCTCGTCGCCGAGCGGATCTGGATCCTGAATCCGTGGCACGGCCCGCCGGGCCGCACGACAGAGAAGTGGTACGGTCTCGAGAACGCGCACGAGCGACTCGGTGTCCCGCCAGAGCGCGTGGTCGATTATCTCGCGCTGGGCGGCGACGCCGCCGACAACGTCCCCGGGGTCACGGGGATCGGGGAGAAGGGGGCACTCGCGCTCGTGCAGAAGTGGGGAACGGTCGAGACGATGCTCGCGCACGTCGACGAGATCGAACCGACCCGGGCGCGCAACGCGCTCCTGAAGCATGCCGACGAGGCCCGTCTCTCGAAGCAGCTCGTCACGCTGCAGGACACCCTTCCGGTGGCGCTCGACCTCGACGCCTTCACGCGTCAGGAGCCGGACTGGTCCGCCTTGCGTGACCTCTTCGTGGAGTTGGAGTTCAACAGCGCCGCCCGCACCGCGGCCGCGCAACTGACCGGCGGCGCGGCAATCGACGACGGCGCATCGGCGGGGGCATCAGCGCGCGCCACGGGCACCGGTGCGGCGCCCACGCTGCCCGACACACCGCCCGACGTACCGCGCGAGTATCGTGTCGCGGATACACCAGCGCTCGTCGCCGAGGTGATTGCCGAGGCACGGGCGGCGGGGATGTTCGCGTTCGACACCGAGACGGTGCTCGATGCCGACGCGCCCCGGATCATCACGCCGATTCGTGCGAATCTCGTGGCAATTTCAATCGCCACGGCACCGGGCCGCGCCTGGTACCTCCCTTTCGCGCACCGGCGTCCCGCCACCGCGCAGGGGGGGCTCGACCTCGGGGACCCGCCGGCCCCCGCGAAGAAGGCCCCTTCGGCCGAAAGCTCGATCGCCGCACGGCTCCTCGCGCAGGGGGACCACCCCGTGGTGAACCTCCCGTCGATCACCGATGACGCGATGGCGCCACTGCGTGCGCTCTTCGCGGACGCGACGGTGCGGAAGGTCGCGCATCATGCGAAGTACGATCTCCTCGTGCTCCGGCGGGCGGGGGTCGCGGTGGATGGGCTCGACTTCGATACGATGCTGGCGAGCTATGTCCTCGACCCGAGCCGCCGCTCGCACGCGATCGACACGCTCGCCGTGGAGCTCCTCGGCGTCGCGATGACGGGCTACGACGAGCTCTGCGGGAAGGGGAAGCAGGAGATCCCTTTCGATGCCGTGCCGATCGTCGGCGCGCGCGACTACGCCTGCGCGGACGCCGACATCGCCTGGCGGCTGCGCGCCGTCCTCGAGCCGAAGCTCGCCGCACATGCGCTGGAGCCGCTGCTCCGCGATATCGAGCTCCCGCTCGTGCACGTGCTCGCGGAGATGGAGTGGACGGGCATCACCATCGATGTGCCCTGGTTCCACTCGCTCAAGGCACGGTTCGAGGCGGCGCGGCGCGAGGTGGAGGCGCAGATCCACACCGAGGCGGGGGAGACGTTCAACATCGCCTCCAACCCGCAGCTGCGGACGATCCTCTTCGAGAAGCTCGGGCTACCGGTGAAGAAGAAGACTGCCACCGGGCCGAGCACCGACGCGAGTGTGCTACAGGAGCTGGCGGACGAAGGGCACACCCTCCCCGCCCTGCTGATGGAGTATCGCGAGCTCGCGAAGCTCGAGAACACCTACCTCGACACGCTGCCGGGGCTCGTGAACCCGCGCACCGGGCGGCTTCACACGTCGTTCAACCAGACGGTCGCGAGCACGGGGCGGCTCTCATCGAGTGACCCGAATCTCCAGAACATCCCGGTGCGGCGGGCGCTCGGGAAGGACATCCGTCGCGGCTTCATCCCGCGAGCGGGGTGGACCCTCCTCGCCGCCGACTATTCGCAGATCGAGCTCCGCCTTCTGGCGCATCTGTCGGGGGATGCCGCCTTCGTCGAGGCGTTTCGCGCGGGTGGGGACATCCATCGGCAGACGGCGAGTGTCATCTTCGGCGTCCCGATCGAGCTGGTGACCGGGGAGATGCGGGCGCAGGCGAAGACGATCAACTTCGCGACGATCTATGGGCAGGGGGCGCACGCGCTCTCGCGGCAACTCGGAATCGATCACGCCGAGGCGAAGGCGTTCATCGAGACCTACTTCACCCGCTTCGCCGGGGTGCGGGCCTGGCTCGACCAGGCGGTGGAGCAGGCGCGCAGCCGCGGCTACGTCGAGACGATCTTTGGTCGCCGCCGCTACATCCCCGAGATCCTCGACCGGAACTTCAACACGCGCTCCCTCGGGGAACGGCTCGCCCAGAACAGCCCCATCCAGGGATCCGCAGCTGACTTGATCAAGATGGCGATGATCCGGATCGACGAGACACTGCGGCGCAGCGGACTCACGGCGAAGATGCTCCTCCAGGTCCACGACGAGCTCGTCTTCGAGTGTCCAGCGGCGGAGGTGGGGCCGCTCACCGACCTCGTGCGCGAGGGGATGGAGGGCGCGGCGGCGCTGCGGGTGCCCCTCGTCGTGGACGTCGGCGTCGGGGCCAACTGGGTCGAGGCGAAGGCGTGATGCGGCGGCGTGGCGCCGTTCTTGCCCTCCACGCCGGGAGAGCTGGTGCTAAGTTCGACCGTAGGCCCCCCCCTTCCCCCGCTGTCATGGCCCGCCGCGCATTCACCCTGATCGAGTTGCTGGTCGTTGTGGTGATCATCGGCCTCCTCGTGGGGATTGCGTTGCCGAGGTATCAGGACAGCAAGAAGCGGACGTACCTGGCCGCGATGAAGGCCGATTTGCACAACCTGATGTCGGTGCAGGCCGCCTATGTCACGTCAGGGAGCGCCTACAGTGCGGACACGACGACTCTTGGATTCCGCACGACCCGTGGCAATGTGCTTGCCATTCCGGAGGCTACAGCAAACGGCTGGATCGCACGGGTCACCCATCCCGGTGCGGCCGGCATCGAGTGTGTCGTGTACGTCGGCGCCGTCGGCGCGGTGACGAGCCCTGCGGTCGCCGAGGGCCAGGTCACCTGCACACCCTGACGGGCATCAGCGGTCGAGTCCGCTCCCGAGTTCGCCCGGCGCGACGGCGCGTCCCCGCTGTGCGGCGAGCAGCACGAGGGTGAGGGCGTACGGGAGCGCGAGGAAGAGCTGGTAGGGCAGCGGGAGTCCCAGGGTCTGGAGGAGTGAGCGTAGCGCGAACGCGCCCCCGAACACCAGCGCCGCGCCTGCCACCCCGATCGCGGTCCACCGTCCCAACACGACGATCGCGATCGCGATGAACCCGCGGCCCGCGCTCATCCCCTCGTTGAAGGTGCCGACATCGGCGAGGACGAGGGTCGCGCCGCAGAGCCCACCCATCGCGCCGGCGAAGAGCAGGGCGCCCCAGCGCATCCGTGCCACCGGGATCCCTGCCGCGGCCGCCGCATCGGCGCGCTCGCCGACGGCCCGCAGTGCGAGCCCCGACGCGGTGCGACCGAGCCACCAGGCCACCGCCGGCACGAGGAGCAGCGCCACATACGTCGCTACCGACTGCGTGAACAGCGTCGGGCCGAGCCACGGGATCCCGGAGAGGAGGGGGAGCGCGATGGGCCCGATGGTCGGTGTCCGGAGCGCCGCACCCGCGTCGCCGTAGAGCGCCACGTACGCCGTCCCCGTGACACCCAGTCCGAGTAGGGTGATCGCGGTACCCGTGATGATCGCATCGGCTCGGCGTGTCACCACAAACCAGGCGAAGAGCGCGGCCATCACCATCCCGGCCGTCATCCCTCCCACAAAGCCGAGTATCGGGCCACCGGCGCCAGCGGCGACGAGCCCACCGAGACAGCCGGCGATGATGATCCCTTCGAGCCCGACGTTGATGAGGCCCGCGCGTTCCGTCACCAACTCCCCGAGCGCCGCGAAGAGGAGTGGGGTCGCGGTGCGCAGTGTCGCATCGAGAAACGGGAGGAGGATCGCGTCGATCATGCGCCCACCTCGCTCCGCACCGCGCGTGCGCGCCGCCACTCGTCGAGCGCGATGACGGCGAGCACCACGACCGCCACCACCACCTGCACCACGACCGACGGCACCCCAGCATCCCGCTGCATCGCCGCTGCGCCCGCCTCAAGCGCCCCAAAGAAGACCGCACTCGGCACCACGGCCCGCGGATCGAGTCGCGCAAGAAGCGCCACCGCGATGGCGGTGTAGCCGTAGCCCGGTGAGATCCCGTCGTAGAGTCCCCACGTCACCCCGCCGACCTCCGACGCACCTGCGAGTCCGGCGATCGCCCCGCTCAGCAGGAAGGCACCCATCACGGTATGATCGACCGCGACCCGACCGGCACTCGCCGCGGCGCGCGCGCCCATCCCCACCACGCGCAGCCGGAATCCGACCGCAGTGTGGCGCCACATCACCCAGAGCGCGAGGGCAAGGAACAGCCCGAGCAGGAAGCCGAGGTGCAGGCGATGGCCGGGGATCAGAGTGGGCCACTGTGCGACGTCGGGGAGCGTGGCGGATTGGGGGTTGGTGCGCGTCGGCTCCTGCAACGGGCCGCGCACGAGCCAACTCACCAGATGCAGTGCGAGGAAATTCAGCATGATCGTACTGATTACCTCGAGCACCCCGAACCATCGACGGAGGGCCGCCGCGATAAATGCCCATCCCGCTCCCGCCACGATTCCCGCGAGGATCATGGCGGCGACCGCGACGGCACTCGGCCATCCGGTGCTCGCGAGCCCGACCGCGGCCGCAGCCATCGCGCCGGCCAGGAGCTGACCCTCCGCCCCGATGTTCAGGATCCCGGCCCGGAACGCCGTCGCGACGCTCAACCCGAGCAGGAGCAGCGGTGTCGTCCGCACGAGGGTCGCCGAAAGCACGGCGTAGGCGGAACCGAACGCCCCCTGCCAGAGCGCGAGGAGGGCGTCCATCAGGTGCGGCCTCGTGACACACGGCTCGTGGGATCCGTCACTCGGCCCCCAGGAGCGCTCGTCCATAGGGCGTGCGGTCGTCAGGATCCGCCGGGGCCGGCACCTCGCGCACCCGCCCATCGAAACAGGCGACCACGCGCGTCGCCACGCGCAGCACTTCTTCGAGGTCGGTCGAGTGGAAGACGACCGCGGCATCAGTGGCGGCCGATTGGATCCCTTCGAGGATGCGAGCCGTCGCCTGTAGATCGAGTCCGCGCGTCGGATTCTCGACGATGAGGGCGTCGGTGGCACGGCGTCG
>JBMTAR010000006.1:0-22244 GCA_049428925.1 Gemmatimonadaceae bacterium | reverse complement strand
GAGCGCCTGCTTCGGGAGCAGGAGGTCGGAGGTTCGAATCCTCTCGCCCCGACTGCGTGTTGGATACACAAGGGGCCGGCATCCTTTCAGGGATACCGGCCCCTTGCGGCGTGAGCCCTGGACGCGCCGTTGGCGTCTGGGTCAGCGGACCCGCTCGGTGCCAGCCGATTCGGCCTGCCGAGCCGCCCACCACGGCCCCACCCGCCCCAGCGCATCGGCGTAGGCGATCGCGATGAACTCCTCGACCTTGTCGAAGGCGAAGAGCCCGAGGTGCGCAATCGGCGGTCGCAACGCGAGATCGGCCCGAAGGAACGCCTCCTCGGTGCGGCGGGCGCCACCGAGGAGCATCGACTCCAACACCGTCTCGAAGAGCCCTGGGTAGTAGGGCGCCGACGCCCCGTCCCGCCAGCGATCGCGGAGAACCTGCCAGGCGGTCGGCGTCGCCGCGTAACCGGAGGTGCGTGGCACCCGGTCGCTCACGCTGACGGCGATCGTCGTGCCGCTGCGCAGCTCATCCGCGGGCAGATTGTTGACCACCGCACCATCCACGTGCAGCGACCCGTCAGGCATCGTCATCGCGGGGCCGATGCCGGGGACCGCCATGCTCGCGAGACACCCCTGCACCACGGGCCCACGTCGATGCACGCTGGCGGTGGCGGTGGTGAGGTTCGCGCTGCAGGCGAAGCAGTCGATCAGCGCATCCTCGTAGGTCAGCGTCCCGAAGGTCTCCGTCAGGAAGGCCTCGAGCGCCTGCCCACGAACCGCGCCGATGATGGGGAGAGTGAAGGCCCGATGCGGATGATGGCGCGCCCACCCGATGGCGAGCCGCTCGACCATCTCCTCGAGCGTCATCCCGGACGCGAGCTGGGCCGCGACGAACGAACCCATACTCGTGCCACCGACCTCGTCGATCGGCACCCCGGCCTCCTGGAGCGCGCGAATCACGCCATAGTGCGCCGCGCCGCGCGCGGCGCCGCCCCCGAGCGCGAGCCCGATGCTGGTGCCGGTGACGATGCGGGCGACGCGCGCGAGGTCGCCGGCATCACCGGTCCGGATATGATGACGCGCGGCGTAGCCCTGTCGATCCATCCACGCCGCGGTCCCCACGGGCGGCGGACCCGCCGGGGGGCGTACCACGACGAGCTCGCGACGGCACCCACCCGACGAGAATACCGGCTCCGCCGTAGCGGCCGGCAACGCTGCGGCGGGTAGCACATCGAGGATGAGATCGGCCTGACGGCGCGCGACGTCACGCCATCGTGGATCGGTGGCGCCGACGACGCAGAGGAGATGCACGTGCTCGGCCTCGACGCGCTGGAGCCAGCGTGCCACGACGGCGGCATCCCCACCCTCGGCGCCGAGCGCCTCGCGGGCGTCCGCTGCGGTCAGGACGGCGGTGGAGCCCACCGTGCGGAAGGCGGCGGCGAGCTCGTGCGCAAAGGCCGTGAGATCCCGCTCTCCACCGACGGGATGCAGCACGACGACGCTCGGGCGCGTCCGCCGGCTCGGCGCCGGCCCCCCGCTGGCGAGGATGACGGCGAGCGTGCGACTGAGCGCGACGCCGATCGCCGGATGATCGCGCATCAGCTCGCCGAAGACGGCGGCCGGGAGGCGACCGAGCTCCGCATCGCGGATGGCGACGACAGAGGCGGAGCGCGGCTCGCCGGTGAGGAGGGCAAACTCGCCGACGACCTCGCCGCGGCCGAGTTCACGCAGAATGGTTGGGCCCGCGTCACCCTCACGCACGATGCGCAGCCGGCCACTCAGCACCACGTATGCGGCGTCGCCGGGATCGCCCTGACGGAAGAGCGTACTCCCGCCGTGCACGACCACGGGCTCGAGCGCGGCGGCGATGAGGTCGATGACCTCGGGCCGCAGGTCGCGGAAGACGGGGCTCTGCCGGAGCGCCTCCGCGGCGTGCGTCAGCACGACGCCGCTCGCCCGACGGCGATTCCGCGCCCGCCCGCGACGCGCGGCGGTCTCACCCCGCCTCCGCCAGCGCGCGCTTGGCGTCGTCGAACGCGCCTTCGCTCCGCGCGATGACGAGCGTGGCGACGCCGTTCCCGATGAGATTCGTGACGGTGCGCGCCTCGCTCATGAAGCGGTCAACGCCGAGCAGGAGGGCGACCCCCTCGACGGGGACGATGTCGGTCGCGGCGAGGGTGCTGGCGAGCACGATGAAGCCGGAGCCGGTCACGCCAGCGGCCCCCTTGCTCGTGAGCATCAGCACGCCGAGGAGGGAGAGCTGCTGCCCAATGGAGAGGTCCACGCCGTAGACCTGCGCGATGAAGAGCGCGGCCATCGAGAGGTAGATACTCGTCCCATCGAGGTTGAACGAATAGCCGGTGGGGATGACGAGCCCGACGACGGAGCGGTCGCAGCCGTACCGCTCGAGCTTCTCGAGCATCAGCGGGAGCGCGGACTCCGAGCTGGAGGTGCCGAGCGCGAGGAGGATCTCCTCGCGGATGAAGCGCAGGAAGCGCCAGAGGCGGAATCCGTAGAGCCGGCAGATCGTCGCGAGGACCACGAAGATGAAGACCGCCATCGTCGCATAGACGTCGAGCATCAGGCGACCGAGGGGGAGCAGGGTCTGCAGGCCGAACGCACCGACGGTATACGCCATCGCCCCAAAGGCGCCGACGGGGGCGACGACCATCACGAGGCTGACCACGCGGAAGAAGACGACCTGCAACTTGTCCAGGAGGTCGACGACGCTGCGACCCGGCTCACCGACGCTGGTGAGCGCGACGCCGAAGAGCACGGAGAAGAAGACGACGGGCAGCAGGTCCCCGCCGGCGAAGGCGGCGATGATGTTGCTCGGGACGATGTGCAGGAAGACATCAGCGATGGAGCGGTCACCGGCGGCGGCGGTGTAGCGTGAGATGTCGCCGGCGGCGAGCGTGCTCACATCGAGGCCGGCGCCGGGCTTGGTCACGTTGACGATCACCATCCCGATGACGAGCGCGAAGGTCGAGACGACCTCGAAGTAGAGGAGTGCCTTGCCGCCGACACGCCCGAGCCGGCGGAGGTCCGCCATACTCGCGATCCCGTGGACGATCGTGAGGAAGATGATCGGGGTGATCACCATCTTCACGAGATTGATGAAGGTGTCGCCGAGGGGCTTGAGCGCCTTCCCGACATCCGGGGCGACGACACCGACGAGGACGCCGAGGGAGACGGCGACGAGGACCTGGAAGGTCAGGTTTCGAATGAGGCGCTGGAGCATCGGGCGAATATGCGGGGGCGTGGGGCCCAGCGGCTATGGTAGCCCGGCCGCGGCGGGTGCCGGCATCGAGCGCCTCTCCCTACGGCGCCTCGAACCAGCGCTCCGCGCGGAGCTGTGCCCAGAGCTCAGCCACCGCCGCGCCGCCCGCGGCGACGATACGCGCCTCATCGTCCACGACGAGGTGGCCGTCGACGACCTGGAGGTGCCCTTGGGTGGCGACGTGCCGGACGCTGAGGCCGTGCGCGTAGAGCAGGTGATGGAGCGGCTCCGGCCCGAGACGCCCCGCCCCGACGAGGGGGCCGCTCAGGTCAATCGCACACCAGTCGGCGAGGGCCCCGACCTCGAGCCGGCCAAGGTCAGGGCGACGCAGCCCATCGGCGGCGATGACGGTCGCGCCATCCACCGCCTGCGCGATGGTCGGTTGCGGGAGCCGGGACCCCGTGGCGGCATTCAGCAGCCGCGCCCGCGCACGCCCGGCGAGCACGGCGAGCTTGAGATTCTCGACGTAGTCGTTGGAGTGCGTGTCGATGCCGACGTTCACGTGGACACCGGCCGCGAGCGCCTCCGGATAAGGCTGCATCCCGGTGGCGTTGCCGGCGCCCCCGCCCGACGGGCAGTGCGCGTACACGCCGCCGTGACGCACCATCACGGCCCAGTCCTCCGCGGTCGCCCCCGACATATGCGCACCGAAGAGGGGTCCGTCGAACGCACCGAGCGACGCCATCCAGACGGCGGGTGACATCCCGCGGAGCCGCTGCGTGGTGCGGGTCTCCCCCGCGCCCTGCGCGAGATGGACGTGAATGCCGTTCCCGAGGCGGCGGGCCGCGCCGATGATGGCACGCATCGTCTCCGGCGTATGCGTGTCGGTGGCGTGGGGCGTCATCATCGGGCGGATGAGCCCCTCCTCCGCGCCGTTCACCTCGAGCGCGAAGGCGAGGTTCGCCTCGATCTCGCGCAGCGTCTCCGGAACCGACCGCTCCAGCACCCCATCGCCCGACCGGCGCCAGATCGGGAAGAGCCGTGCCGTCCCAGGAATCATTCCGCCGGGATACCCTCGCACGTGCCAGCGGCGGGCGACGCGCACGTAGCTCTGCGCCTGCCGCAGGCTCAAACTCATCTCTACGTGCGTCGTGCATCCCGACCGCAGCAGCTCGGCGATGTTGTACGCGGTGATCGCATCGAGGGCGTCGTCGGGGAGTGCCTCGAGGAGTTCGAGGGGTCGCTGGTACGAGCGCCCGCCCTCGATGAGCCCGCGCGTCGGCGTGCCCGAGGCGGCGTGGGTATGGCCCGAGATGAAGCCGGGGAGGAGGAGACACCCACGCGCGTCAATCCGTGTCGCGTCGCCGACGATGCGTCCCGCACGGACATCGACGAGACGGTCGTCACGCACACGCAGTGAGACCTCGGGGACCACGACGCTCCGGCCCTCGCGCCGGAGGAGCGCCGCACCCCCTTCGACGATGTAGTCCCGACCGCGTGGCACCCTCGGGGGCTCGGCGTGGGACGGGGCCGCCCTGAGGAGCCGTCCGGCGCCGAGGGCGGGGACCGCCGCAAGCCCGGCAGCGAGCAGGGCGCGGCGATGCAGCGGGCGAGTGCCGGCCGGGTCAGTCACCCGCGCGGGGCGTCGCAGTCGGCGCCGCAGTCGGCGTCTTAGCCGGCGTCGCGAGTTGCTCCGCCGCCGCGTGAATCGCGGCGCGAATCCGCGGATAGGCACCGCAGCGACAGAGATGACCGCGCATCGCGTCATCGATCTGCGCATCGGACGGCTGTTTCGTCGCGCGGAGCAACGCGACCGCGCCCATCACCTGCCCCGCCTGGCAGTAGCCGCACTGCGGGACGCTCGCCGCCGCCCACGCGGCCTGCACCGCGGTGCCAACGGCGTCATCGAGCCCCTCGATGGTCGTGATCGCCTGCCCCGCCACGCTCCCCAGCGGCGTGACACAGGCCCGCACGGGCTTCCCGTCGGCGAAGACGGTACAGGCGCCGCAGAGCGCCATTCCGCAGCCGAACTTCGGTCCGGTGTGACCGAGGCCGTGACGGAGCGCCCAGAGGAGGGGCATCTCCGGCGGCGCGTCGAGCGAGGCCGGCGTGCCGTCGACGATGAGATCGATGCGCTCGGGGATCATACACGCGCCTCGGTGGGGAGACGGAGCGGAAGGGTGCGCAGCCGCACTCCGGTGAGCCGTGCGACGGCGTTGGCCACCGCGGGTGCGACGGGCGGAAGCGCCGGTTCGCCGATGCCGGTCGGCACCGCATCACTCGAGATGAGATGCGTCTCGATGATCGGGCACTCGTCAATGCGCAGCAGCGGATACTCGTGGAAGTTGCCCTGCACGACCGCCCCGCCGGTGACGGTGACGGCGCCGCGCAGCGCGGCGGTGAGCCCCATGATGACGGAGCTCTCGACCTGCTGCCGCACACCCGCCGGATGCACCGGGAGTCCGCAATCGACCGCGCTCACGATGCGTCGCACCCGGAATCCCTCAGGGCCGCCGCGTTCCACCTCGGCGACCTGCGCGACGAGCGACCCGAAGCTCCAGTGCAACGCGAGCCCCTGCGCGACGCCGTCGACGACGGCGCCGTCCGCGCGCCACCCCGCCCGCTCGGCGGCGAGCCGGAGCACCGCCGCCGCGCGCGGATGCGCCTCGAGCATCGCCAGTCGGAACGCCAGCGGGTCGCGACCCGCCGCCAGGGCGCACTCGTCGAGGAACGATTCGAGGAAGAAGGCCTGATGCGAATGGCCGACCGACCGCCACGACCCCACGGGGACCGGGAAGTCGCGCTCGGCGTGTGTCGACCGGATCGCGCCGAACTCATAGGGCTGATCCCAGGTGCCTTCCGCGGTGGTCTTGTCGGGACCGGCGGCGGTGAGCGCAAACCCAACGCGGCGACTGTACGACTTGAAGGGGGCTTGGCTCGCCGAGTGCGAGGCGATCGCGCGGATTGGCTGCACCGCATCGCCGAGGACGGCGCGGAGGTGCCCGACGGCGGCGGGGCGATAGGCATCGTGACGCATATCGTCCTCGCGCGACCAGAGGAGCTGCACCGCGACGCCAGGGACGCGCTTGGCGATCGCCGCGGCCTGCGCGATGAAATCGACGTCGAGCCGGCGACCAAACCCGCCGCCGAGGGCGCGCTGATGGATGGTGACGCGCGCCTCGTCGAGATCGAGGACCTGTGCGACCGCCTTCCGTGCGAAACCGGGGACCTGCGTCCCGACCCAGCACTCCGCGGCGCCGTCGGTGAAACGGACCGTCGCGTTCATTGGCTCCATCGTGGCGTGCGCGAGGTAGGGTGCCTCGTACGTCGCCTCGATGACGGTCGTCGCCTCCGCGATGCGCGCCTCGGCATCACCGGTGCTACGGAATGGGAGCCCGGCGGGTTCACGCGCGGCCTCCCGCAGGTCGGCGAGGATCGCCTCGCTCGAGAGGCTGGCGTGCGGCGACTCGGACCAGGTGATCCGTCGGGTGCGCAGCGCTTCGCGTGCGTGCCACCAGGTGTCGGCCACGGCGACGACGGCGGCGGGGTCGCCGAACCCAGTCGGCTCGAGCGTGAAGATGGCGTGGAGCCCCGGAGCGGGCGCGGTGTCCACCGCGGTCGGAACCGACCCCAGCGTGGGCGCCATCGCGACGGCGGCGTACTTCATCCCCTCGACCCGGACGTCGAGGCCGAAGAGTGGGGCGCCGCGCGCCTTCTCGGCGGCATCGAGGCGCGGGAGGTCGCGGCCGATGAGTGTGAATGCGCCGGGCGACTTGAGCGTGACGCGACCCGGCCGACGCGTGGCTGCATCTGCGGCCAGTTCCCCGAACCCAAAGCTCCGGTTCCCGGCGGTGACCCGGCCCTGCGACGCCCGGCACTCGGCGACCGCGACGCCGGCGCGCGCTGCCGCCGCCTCGAGGAGCGCGACGCGCGCGGTGGCCCCCGCCTCACGCGCGATCTCCCAGCAATCGCGCACACTCGACGACCCCCCGGTCATCATCACGCCCAGTTCACGCATCGTCTTGGCCGTCAGCCACCGCATCGACCGGACGAGCGGGCCGTCAGCGTCAGGATGGAACGGAAGTCCGTCGACGACGACGGCAATGTTCCCGTAGATGCGATCGATCGGGCTCGGCGCGACGCGCACATCCTCCCAGCGGCAGTCGAGCTCCTCGGCGACGAGCATCGCCAGGGCGGTGGTGATCCCCTGCCCCATCTCGGCCTTCGGGGAGACGATGGTGACGACGCCGTCGGCGCCGATCACGACCCAGCCATTGAGCGCAACCGACCCTTCGGGCGTCTCAGGGGGATGCGTCCCCCGGAGGCGCTGACGCGGCGGGGTGAGGGCCCACCCCACGACGAGGGCGCCGCCCGCGCCGAGCCCCGCGAGAATGAAGGTGCGGCGTTTCATGCCAGAAGATGCCACCGAGGGCGTCGACGGCACCAGCGGCGATGATGGTGCCGTCGGTGACCTCAGCGCGCGCACGCGCGTGATCGGCACGTCGACACAGCGTCGCGACCGCATCGATCCGCCGACACGCCCAGTCGGGATGCGAGCGCAGCGCCTGCGCGAGGCGGCCGGCGGTCGGCACGAGGGCGAGCGCGATGCCCCAGTCATCGAGTGTCTCCGCCCACCGTGCCTCGACCTTCAGGATACGGCCGTACGCCTCGACATCGGCGGCGGTGAAGTTGAGTGGATCGACGAACGCGCGCAGCCCCGGGATCGCCCACGCGACGTAGCCACCCCATCGCCAGGTGGTGAAGAGCCGCTGCTGATCGCGCGCGGCATCCGGCACCTCGGCCGCGATCGCCTCAACCCCCGCCACCGGGAATCGGATGGGGTCGATTAGAGCGGGACGGCTCCCATGAACGGTGAGGAAAAGCACGGCCCCGAGGATGAGTCCGACCCCCGCCCAGTGCCCGCCGAGCCGACGACGATCGTCGAGGCGGAGGCGCGCGGCCCATCGGCCGGCGCCCCGGGGCGCGAGCGCGCGGATGGCGAGGGGCCACCCGGTGACCGCGAAGAGCGCGATGTGGCGACCCGACAGCAGTGCGGCGGCGGCGCTGCCCAAGACGACGAGTTGTGCACCGCGCGCCATCGGTGACGCCCGACGACGTCCGACGCCGGACAGGAGGAGCACCAGCGCCGCGAGGAAGGCGAGGTCGGCGGGTGAGCGGAAGGTGGGGGCGAGTGCCTCGTCCATCGTCGCGGTGACGGCGGGATCAGTGAGGCTCGCCCAGACGGCGCGATGCAGTGCGAGGCCCGACGGGTTGATGCACGTCGCGATGCCGGCGAGCGCGCCCCAGCCTGCGCGGTGGAGGATGCGTCGCCGCACGTCGGGCGCGAACCCGTGGCCCCACCCCTCACACGCGTCTCCGACGACGTACGCCGCGATGAGCGCGAGGCCGAAGACGAAGCCGGCGTGGGCGTTCGCCCAGAGCAGCATCACCGGCACGAGCCCCGCCCATCGGCGCGGCACCGGCGCCTCGAGGATCCGCACCACCCCGATCGCGCCGAGCAGGGAGACGAGATGCGGCCGCGCGAGCCAATGCGACGCCCCGAGGAGCAGACTGCCGCCTACGCCGAGGAGGACCCACGCCATCGGAATCGGCGCGCGCCGCAGCAACCCCGCGACGAGGGCGTGTGCGAGGGCGATCATCGTCGCCGCAAGCAGCACCACACCCGACCACCCGCCGGCGCGGTTCGCCAGCGCAAAGGCGACCTCGCTGAGCCACGCGGTCGGCACGACGGGGACCCCGACGCTGAGCAGCCCGAGCTGGCCGGTGCGGGGCAGCGCCGCCGTGTCGAGAATGAGCTGCCCGAGCCGGAGGTGCGCGAAGAGATCGCCATCGCTCTGGGTGAGCGGCACCGCCGCGCCGACAACGAGCACGGCGAGCAGGGCGAGGAAGACGATGTCCGGGAGCGCTGGCCCCGTGAGACGACGCGCGGCGGCGCGCTCAGCGGCGGAGGATGGCACTCCGCAGCGGGCTCGGGATGGTGTCGACCTGTCCACGCACCGTCAGGCCGTTGAAGTATCCGAGGATGCCCTGCTGGTGATCGTACGAGGTGACGTAGAAGACGCCGATGTACTTCACCCGGAACGCTCGGGGCGAGGCGATCGACTTGTCGACGACATCCCAGATGGGGAGGAGGAAGGGCACGGCGGGATCGCAGGTGAAGCTCGCGCCGCCGTTCACGCCGCAGGCCCGGCTCACACCGGATCGCGTGGGGCCGACCATGTTCCCCGACTCGCCCGCGAGCCAATCGCCGATGCCAACCGAGCCCTCGGCGCCGGTGCAGGTGGCCGCCAGGGCCTCACGATACGCGTCACCGCCCCCCTGGGGATCGCCGAGCTCGCCGTTCGCGAAGCGCACCGGAGGCAGGCGGACGGGATAGAAGAATCCCGGCGGCGTCTCCTCGCCATCGGCGGAGCCGAGCTTGAGGGGGATGGCGTCGGCGCGCGTCATCGTGCGCAGTCGGGCGACATCAGCCACGGAGAGATCGTACGTGACGTCGGGCGTCGCGGTCGGATAGAGTGTGCGGAGCAGCGACGCGTACGGGATCGCCAAGGGGCGGATGCAGCGGGTGCGCGTCACCCACGCGATGGAGGCGACCGCCGTCGCGCGGAGGGTGCGTGTGCTGTCGCCGAAGATGCGCCCGAAGAGATACCGCCCCGCGTGCTCGGTTTCGACGCGCACGGCATCGGTGGCGGGATCCGACCAGCCTCCCGTCGGTTGGAAGGCGCCGTTCCACCGACCGGGGGTGATCCCCGTGGGGCCGAGGGCGGGCGCCACCCCATCGACCGGATTCCCCTCGACATAGGCGAGCGCGCTGTCGGGGGCGTTGGCGGCGGCGTCGTTGAGCAGGCTGGTGACACCGGCGAGGGCCCCGGCCTCCGCCGCCGTCTGCAGCTGCGCGCGCATTAGGTACCAACGCGCGAGGTCGACCGCGAACGCCCCGATTCCGAGCAGCGCCGTGAGCAAGACGGCGATGATGGGGAGCGTGATGCCCCGGCGGGCGTCAGCGACCGAGCGCATCGAACACCGTCGAGAGCTGGAGCATCACCGGGCCGCCGATGACGATGAAGAGCGCCGGCAGGATGAGCAGCGCGAGGGGGAAGAGCATCTTGGTGCTGGCGACTGCGGCGCGGCGCTCCGCGCGGGCGCGTCGTGCCCCGCGGATCACCTCGGCATTCACGCGGAGCACGCGGGCGATCGAGGTGCCCCACCGTTCGCTCTGGATGATGTTCGCCGCGAGGGTGCGCACCTCGGTGAGCCCGGTCCGGTGCCAGAGCCCGCGCAGCGCATCCTCGCGGGGCACGCCGGCGGCCTGGCGTCGACCGAGCAGGGTGAGCTCCTCCGAGAGGGCGGCGTGGACGTGCGCGAGCTCGCGCCCGACGCGTTGGATGGCGGCGTCGAGGCTGATCCCCGCCTCGATGCAGATGAGGAGGAGGTCAAGCATGTCGGCGAGCCCATCGCGGATGGCGCGCTGCCGCGCCTCGCGGCGCCGGGCGACGAGCGACACCGGCAGCAGCGCGCCGATCACGAGGCCGAGCGCCGCGGAGAGTACGGTCCATCGCCCCTGCCCGAGCAGCAGCGCGGTCCCCGCCACCGCCCCGAGCGCGGCGAGGCCAACGACGGACGCGAGATAGACGAAGAGGGCGGACGCCGTGCGAAACCCGGCCTGCGCGAGGTGTTCCTGCGTGCGGGAGAGTCCCCACCGTCTCGGGAGGAGCCGCGCGATTGCCTCCCCGATCCGCGCCATCGGCGCGGGCGTCGGCTCCGCGAGAAAGAGGACGTCGTGTCCCACCGACGGCCGGACGGCGCCCTGGAGGCGCTCGACCAGCGCAAGGGGGCGCGTCTGTCCGAGGCGTGCCCAGACCGCGGCGGTGACGGCGAGAACGAGGAGCGCGACGGAGGCAAGGAGCGGGAGCGTCATCAGGCGGGATCAGTAGGCGATGCGCGCGATGCGCGAGAGGAGGAGGTAGCCAACGAGGACGGAGAGCGCGGCATAGGCGAGGAGGCCACGTCCCAGCCCCGGCTGCAGCATCGGTTGCACGAAGCTCGGGTCGAGGAGCGCGAGGACGGCGAAGCTGACGATCGGAAGGATGCCGAGGACGCGCGCCGACGCTCGGGGCTCGGCGGTGAGGACGGCGACGCGGTCCCGGAGGGCGGCACGATCACGCACCACATCCGCCAGGCCGAGGAGCACCTCGCTCAAGGAGCCACCGGACTCGCGCTGCACGAGAATCGCGGTCACGAAGAGCTTCGCATCGACGGTGCCGACCCGGTGCTCGAAGGCGGCGAGGGCGTCTCGCAGATCCACGCCGAGCCGCTGCTCCTCCGTCAGTCGCACGAACTCCGCCCCCATCGGGGCGGCGAGTTCCTCCGCGACGAATTGCATCGCCGCCGGGAGCGAGAAACCGGCACGGATGGCATTGACGATCATATCGATCGCCTCGGGAAGCTGGGCTTCGAGGCGGGTGACCCGACGGCGGAGGCGGTACCGCAGGTAGAGGACCGGCGCGACGGCCGCGAGGAGCACCGCGACCGCACCGATGGTGCGCCCCCACCACTGCCCGATCGCGACGGCGACGACGACCCCAAGCGCCCACCCGAGGAGGAGTTCGCCCACGGACCACGGGAGGTCCGCGCGCAACAGGAGGGCGTCGAGCCGCGTCACCCCCGGGACGTCGTACAGGAATTCGTCGAAGAGGGGCATCGAGCTGCGTCGCCGATCGATCAGGATCCCCGGCCGGCCGGCCGGGCCCTCCTGCAGCGCACGGAGTCGCGCCCGTGCCTCCTGCGCCTCGGTGAGGCGTCGGTGGTTCACCGCCACATAGAGCGCGAGCACGAGGAGCGCTGCCGCGACGAAGACGATGACAAGGACGAGGGTATCCATCCTCAGGCCCCGACCGCGGTCAGATCGCCAAGGGTGATCCCGTGCAGGCGGAGGCGCTCCGCGAAGGCGGGACGCGTCCCCGTCGATGTGAACTCTCCGAGCACGGCCCCATCGGGGCCGATGCCGCGCCGATCGAAGCGGTAGATCTCCTGGAGGGTGATGATGTCGCCCTCCATCCCGCGCACCTCGGTGACGCTGATGAGCCGCCGCGTGCCGTCCGAGAGCCGCGCCACCTGCAGGATCAGGTTGATGGCGCTCGCCATCTGCTCGCGGATGGCGCGGGCGGGAAGGCCCGTCTGGGCGAACTGCACCATCGTCTCGAGGCGTGCGAGCGCATCGCGCGGGGAGTTCGCATGGATCGTCGTGAGCGACCCCTCGTGCCCCGTGTTCATCGCCTGCAGCATGTCGAGCGCCTCGGCGCCGCGGACCTCGCCGATGAGGATGCGATCCGGGCGCATCCGCAGCGCGTTCTTGACGAGGTCGCGGGCGACGACCTCACCGCGCCCCTCGGCGTTGGGTGGACGGACCTCGAGGCGCACCACGTGTTCCTTGCGGAGCTTGAGCTCTGCGGCGTCCTCGATGGTGATCAGCCGCTCGGCGTTCGGGATCGCCTCGCTCAGCGCGTTGAGGAGGGTCGTCTTCCCCGCCCCCGTCCCCCCCGAGATGAGGAGACTGAGGCGCGCCTCGACGCAGGCGGCGAGCACCGCGGCCATCCGCGCGGTCAGCATCCCGCGCTCGATGAGCTGCTGCATCGCGAGCTCGGCGCCGAAGCGGCGGATCGAGAGAACCGGGCCGTTCAGCGCGAGCGGCGGGATGATGGCATTCACGCGCGAGCCGTCGGGGAGCCGTGCGTCGACCATCGGCGAGGATTCGTCGATGCGCCGCCCAACGCGACTCACGATGCGGTCGATGATCGCGAGGAGATGCGCGTCATCGCGAAAGCTCGCCCGCGTGCGCTCGAGCCGACCGTCGCGCTCCACGTAGACATCGCGCGCGCCGTTGACCAGGATGTCACTGACCGAGGGATCCCGAATCAGGGGCTCGAGCGGACCGAGGCCGGTGATCTCGTAGACGATCTGCTCGATGACCTCCTCCCGCTCGGCCTGGGAGAGGGGGACGGCCTCGGTGCGCAGGAAGCCGCCGACGACGGCGCGGATCTGCTCGAGGAGGAGCTGCGGCTCGCGAATCCGTTCGAGCGCCGCGCGGCGCCTCGGTGCGCGCCGCCTCGGTGCCCACCGCGGCGGCGTTCGTCACCGTCACGGGCGAGAGCGTCGCCGCGACGGGGGTCGGGCGCCGGGACAGGCGATCACGGAGAGAGGGGGTCACCGGTCAGTCCCCGAAGTGGAAGAGCCGACTGAATCCCCGCGCCACCGGCCGGTCGCCTCCGGGGGCGGGGACCGCCACCGCCGGGGGCGCATTCTCGAGCACCTGGGACGCGAGGGCCTCGAAGCGCTTCGTGAGCCGTGCCTCCGGCACCGCCTGGCGAAGGGCCACGCCACGTGCGACCGCTGTGGTGCAGCTGCGATGGTCGTTCGGCAGGGTGTGCGCGATGTCGCGGCCGAGCACCTCGCGTGCATCAGCGAGGGAAACAGCGTCTCCGCCGCTGACGCGGTTCATCAGGACCTGCACCTTGTCGTCGCCGTAGCCGCGTTCGCGGAGCCACTGACTCGCCTGTTGGGCGCTACGGAGGGCCGGCAACGACAGCTGCGTGACGAGGAGGATGCGCTGTGCCGCATCAAGGGCCGCGAGGACATGCGGCCGGCGGCTGCTGTCGGCGTCGACGACGATCACATCGAAGTGCGCACGAAGGTGGCCGAGCATCGCCGCGACCGCCGCGGGGTCGAGCCCCGCACGCCCACCCCGTTCCGCCGCAGGGAGGACCCAGACGCCCGAGGGATGCTCGGTGAGGATCGAGGCGATCACACTCCCGTCCACATCATCCCCTCGGGCGAGGAGGTCGGTGAGATCGTAGGCGGGGGCGAGGTTCAGGAAGAGGCGGATGTCGGGGTCGTCCTCGCCGAGGTCGACGAGCGCGACCCGTTGACGCGGCACGGCGGCACAGGCCACGGCGAGGTTGATCGCGACGGTCGTGACCCCCATTCCACCCTTCTGACTGAAGACCGCGACGATGCGACCGCGGCGGCCGTCGGGGCTCACGCGCCGTTGAGCGCGCTCGATGGCGGCGACGAGGTCCGGCGCGGGGGCGGGCCGGACGAGGAACTCGTGCGCCCCGAGCCGGAGGCCCCGGAGGATCAGCTCCGGATCCGCCGTGGCACCGGTCCCGACCACCGACATCGCGGGATCCGCGCGGAGGGCCGGTTCAAGCTGTCCGAGGTAGTCGCCGACCCCATCGAGCGGGAGGAGCAGGAGGTCGTAGTGCGCGGCGTGCAGATGGTCGATGAGCTCCGCGGGGGACACGACGACATCAGCCGGGGCGAAGCCGAGCGGCGCCAACGTCGTATCGAGGTCCACGTCGGGACCGACGGCCCCGGAGATGGTGAGGACGGTGCGGCGCGGCATCTCAGTCACGCCCTCCCGGCGGGAGCGTCGTCGGCTCCGGGGGGCGGATCACGCTCGCTGCGGGAAGCGCCGAATCGGCGGGTAGACGGAGGACATCACGGTCGCGCGGGCGCATCGGATCGACGACCACCGGCGTCACGACGACCACCAGTTCCGTCTCGTTCCGCTGCCAGGAGCGGCTCGAGAAGAGTGCGCCGAGGATGGGGAGGTCCTTCAGCCCCGGGATGCCGCTGCGCACCTGCTGCCGCTCGTCGTTGAAGAGCCCGGAGATGACGAGGCTCTGATCGCGCTTCACGTCGAGCGTGCTCTCCACGCGGCGCGTCCGGAGCGCAGGGATGCGGAAGCCGGAGAGGACGACGGCGTTCGCGTAGTCGAGGGTCGAGACCTCAGGGGTGATCTTCAGGCGGATCAGGCTGTCGCTGACGATCTCACCGTTGAAGGCGAGACGGATGCCGAACTCGCGGTACTGGATCGTCACCGCGGCGACCTGGCCCGGGACCGCGTTCTGCGCGATCGGCACCGGGATCTCACCGCCGGCCAGGAAGCTGGCGTCCTCCTTGTTCCCCGCCATGATGTTCGGTTCGGCGAGCGTGCGGACCTTCCCCTGTTCCTCCTGTGCCTGGAGGAGGGCCATGAAGTCCGCCGTGCCGAACGACGAGAGGAGCGTGAGGAAGCGGGCGTCGGCGGGCACCGAGACGGCACCGGTCGTCGGATCGACCTGGCGGCCATTGCGCAACACGCCGGTGCCAATGCGGGTCTCGCCGCGCCGATACAGCCCCGAGAGCCCGAACTCGGTGAGCACGTCGCGCCGCACCTCGGCGAACTTCACCGAGACGAGGACCTGCATCCGGTCCGCCGGGGAGTGGACGAGCACGCGATAGTGCGCCCGCGTCCCGTCAGCGCCCCAGAGGAGCAGGTCGGTCTCGCCGAGCGCCTTGGCGTTCACGACGAGTTCGCGCGGCGAGATCGCGATGACGTCGGCGATGGCATCGGCCGCCACCGAGACGCGGATCACGTCGACCGTGGTGCTGATGGCATACGAGCGACCGATCGGGAGGTCGACCTTCTGGATGGTCGGCGCGATGGCAATCGGCGCGATCGCGATCGGCGCGGCCGAAGCCTCAGGGGCGGTGGTCGGCCCCTGTGCGCCGACGACGGCCGGGAGGAGGAGCAGCGACAGGGCGAGGAGCCGGAGTGTGCGGCTCCGCGAATCCGAGTGGGCGGCGATCATGGGTTCCTCCGCGCGGGGGGCGTGGACGAGTCGGGCTTGAGGAAGGCGCGGGTCTCGGTGCGATCGCCGCGATGGATCGTGACGGTGAGGGTCTCCGGCGCAGGACGCGGGGGCGCGACCGGCACCGGAGGCGAGGGTGGCGGTGCGGGCTCCGGTGGTGGCGTCCGGCGACGGACGGCGGCGCGGGTGCGGCGGGGCGCCGTGGTGGCGGTGTCCGTCGCGGCGGCCTCGCCAAAGGAGACGAGGGTGACACCGACGACATCGCGCGCGTCGGCCCCCTGCGTACGCACCGACTCGGAGTCGCCGAATCCCCGGAGCACCAACTGGATGCTCCCCTCGGTCGCGGCGAACGCGAGCCGCTCCGCCTGCTCGGGCGTCACCTCGAGCGCGGCGGTCGTGGCGTCGATCGATCGCCCGGCGGCGTCGCGCTGTACCGTCGTCCCCACCGACAGGACGCGGAGGTCTTCCATGAAGACCTTGGCGACGGGCGTCGGGGTGCTAGACCCCTGACGCATCATCACGACGACGTCGACGCGGCTGTTGGGCTGAATCAGACCGCTGATGCCCGCGACGTCGTTGATGCGGACCGCCATCGCGCGCTTGCCGCGCGGCACCTTCACCTCGAGCCCCGGTCCCACGCCGATCGGCGCGAGCTTGCCGGGCAAGAGGACATCGCCGGTGAAGAGCGGGGTGACGAGGACGCGGCCGAGCACCGAGTCGCGCCGCGCAAAGGCGCCCTCGGGGACCTCGGCGGCCGGCCACTCACGAACGGTGAGGACGTCGGCACCGAGACTCGTGCCTTCGGGAAGGTCCTTGGCGGCGACGACGACGCTGCGCATCGGAATCACGCTGCGCGCCTTGGTGCGCTGCAGGGCCTCGTAGACGCCGACGGTGGCGACGGCGGCCGTGGCGACGGCGGACCAGAGCAGGACGGTATATCGGCGAGCCGGCATCGAGAGGGGGGCGAGGTGTGAAGGGGGCGACGCGGAGGCGCGACGCTCAGCCGCCGAGTTCCCAGCGGTACCGCGCGGACGCGTGCAGCGTGAGCGGCGGGAGGCCGAGCAGGGGGCGGATGGGGGTGAGCATCGTGAACGGGTAGGCGACGCTGACGGTCGTGGACTGGAGCGTGGCCGGCGTGCTCGCGGCATAGTGGTAGGTCACGCTGACCTGCTCGGGGGTCAGCGGTGGGCCGCCGAACGGCGAGAGGCGTGCGACGGCGGTGTCCTTGATCGCGGCGATGCTCCCTTCGGGATCCGGCGCGACGGCCGCGTACCGTGCCGCCTCGCGCACCGCGAGGTTGAGCGTGTTCGCCGTGTAGAGCGCGCGCCCGAAGTCGATGAGACCGAAGAGCAGGACCAGCAGGAGCACGAGGACGAGGGCGAACTCGAGGAGCGCGCTCCCGGTCGCATCCGCGAGGCGGCGATACCATGCGGCGACGCGTCGCGGCGTCGGGGTCTGCGTCCTCACAGGAACAGCTCCGGCATCCATCGCGCGCCGAGCACGCCGCCGGCGATCGCGAGCGCATAGGGCAGCCGCGTCGCGGAGGGGCGTGCGGCGAGACGGAGGAGCTGCGGCGCACGCCAGGCGAGGGCGAGGCGGAGGGCGCCGCCCCGGAGCCCGGCCTCGTGCAGGAGGACGCCGCCGGCGAGGACACCGCCGAGAAGCGCCGTGAGCAGCGCCGCATCGAGGGCGCCGTGCGGGCCGAGCCAGGCAGCCGCAGCGGCGAAGAGTTTCACATCACCGGCGCCGAGCAGGCCGGCGAGATGAAAGGGGAGCCAGAGGAGGAAGCCGAGGCCGAGGCCGATGATGGCGTCGAGCCCGGAGAGGCCCGGCGCCCACCCGAGCGCCGCGCCGCCCACCCCCATCGTCCCGAGTGCGACGACGAGAGCATTGGGGATCCGTCGGTCCCGGAGGTCGGTGAGACACGCGACCGCGAGACCGCCGACGAGGAGCGGCGTGGCGTCGGGTGTCACGCTCAGGGAAGGTTGGTGTCGACGGTCTGGAAAGCCGTGCTCACCTTCCCGCCGATCGACTTGATGGAGATGATGCAGATGGCGGCGATGAGCGCGACGAGGAGTCCGTACTCCGCGAGCGCTGCGCCGTCCTCCGACGCGCCGAAGCGCCGGATGGCGTGAATGAGGGACCGCATGACTGCCTCCGAGGGAGATGAAGTGACGTCGCCGCGTGGTTCGCGACGACGTGGGCAGGATGGCGTTCCGCTCGAGGGGGAAACAGCGGCAGTTCCCTGAGGTGGCGTGGGCATTCGCGCGTCAGCGCATGGCCCTTCTGCCGACGGATGAATGCCCGACACGACCCGTGGAGGTGTCGGACGACGGGCGACGCGCGCACACGCACGACGGGGGCGACCGCATGGTCGCCCCCGTCTCGGTCACACCGGGTCCGCGGGACCCTGACGTCGCGGTGGGTGCGGCGTCGGCCCTTACCTGCGCGTCAGGCGCGTCCCTTGAGTGCGTTGACGAGCGAGGGTGACCGCGAGCCGCGCTCCAGCGACCGTCCCGCGCCCTGCCAGGCGAGCACCCCACCGGAGAGCACGTGCACGTCGGCGGCGCCGGCGCCCCGTAGCGTGCCGGCGGCGGACGCGGCGCGCGCGCCGGCGCGGCAGATCACGACGACCGGCACCCCCGCCTCGGCAATCATCCCCGCATGATGTGCAATCTTGCCGAGCGGCACGAGCACGGATCCCGTGAGATGCCCCTCGGCGAACTCGTCAGGCTCGCGAACGTCGAGGAGGACGGTGCGCGGCTGCTCCGCGCGCAACGCGTCGAGCGCCTCGGCGTCGAAGGTGGTGGGGAGCAGCTGGCGGAGCGCGGACAGGAAGGACATCGAGACCTCGTGGGGTGGGAGACGGGCGCGAGGGCACCGGACGGTACCGCCCCGCGACGCCAATATATGCGTGTATGATTATATACTAACGCACGCGCGTCAAGAGCGACGCACCCACCCACCCCGTCCGACCCTCCCAGCGCAGGGCAAGCCACCCGCGCCCGATCGACGCCACCTCCACCCGCGTCCCTGGGCCGAGCGTCGCCAGGACCTCCGCGTCGACGCTCGGGGCCGACCGCACCCGCACCCACGTCAGCGTCTCATAGGTGAAGGTCTGCAACGAATCGTCAGCGACACCTGCGCCGGCGGGCACCGGCGAGCCAACGGAGCCCCGCGACACCGCGCCGGGCGCCCCCGATGTGTCGCGCGGTGCGGGCACGGGACCACCCACGCCCGGCTCAGCTGCGGACCCGGTGTCGCCGACCGCCGTGGGCCCGAGCACCATCGGCGCCGAATCGACCGGGACGGGCTCGGCCGGCGCGGGCGACGCGGGGGGCTCCACCTGGCCCCTGGTCCGCAACGACCACAGGAGTCCCCCGACGCCGACGAGCCCGAGGGCGGCCAGCGCGATCGCGCGCCAGCGACGGGCGTCGGTCGCGCCACCGGTTCGCGACGGTGGCTCAACGAGGACGACACCACTCGTCGGCGACTCGCCGCCGAACGGCGCGAGGCACTTGGGGCATCGCGACGCCCCGAGGACGGACGGCGCGCCGCAGGCGGCACAGGTCACGCGAGGCATCGGCTCCCCGAGGTGCGCATACTATTGAGACGACCGACCCGAGCGAACGGCACGCGTCCCAACCGGCACGAGTCGCTCCACCAGCCCCCCGACCATCCGTCTGAGCGCGCCTCGACCGTTGCCGCCCCGCGGCGGTGGCCCTACCCTCCTCTCATGCCGATTCGGACGACGTCGCACCGAGGCCCCCTCGCATCCCTGCTCAGCGCCCTCCTCGCCCTCGCGCCACTGCCGCTCGCCGCCCAGTGGGCGGGTGATCCCTCCGACCCGATCGTCATCACCGGCGTCCGGATCCTGAACGGCGCCGGCGGCGCGACGATCCCCCCCGACGAAACGGTCGAGGTCCGGCTGCAGATCCGCAACGTCGCCGCGCGCCCCCTCGCGGCGGTGACCATGGACATCCGCACCGGCGAGGCCGCGCGCGTCCGGTACATCTCCGCCCTCGGCACCACCTTCGAGCGACGGCACCGCGTCAAGGTCGGCATCCTCGCGCCCGGTGCCACGGTCACGGTGCCGTTCCGCATCGTCGCCATCGAGCGATTGATGCCCGTGGAGGGGGTCGTCCCAGTCCGCGTCGCGTTCGCGGCGCGTCGGCACCCCACCACTGCACCCATCGACCTCGGGCTCACCATCGCCGGCGCACCGGCCCCGGTCGTCGCCGCCGGACCCGTCACCAACCCACTCGTCGGCCCGCCGGTCACCCCGCCACCCGACGCGCTCGGCCCCACCGACCTGATGCGTTTCGCCCCCCGGTCGGCCGCGGACCGACCGGATGCGATCGCGGTGATCATCGGCAACCGCACCTATCGTCGCGCCCCCGCGGTCGCCTACGCCGCGAACGACGCCGCCGCGATGCGGCTGCACGCGGAGCGGATGCTCGGTATCAGACCGGGCAACATCCTGACCGTCGAGGACGCGACCCTCTCCGACCTCAAGGGACTCTTCGGGGATCGCGAGGCCCCAACGGGCCGGCTCCGCGACCTGGTGAAGCCCGGCGTGAGCGAGGTCTTCGTCTTCTACTCGGGGCACGGCGCGCCCGACCCGACAGCCAACCGCGCCTACCTTATGCCGGTCGATGGGGACGCTGACCGCCTCGCGCTGACCGCGCTCCCCGTGGACGTGCTCTACGACAACCTCGCCGCCCTCGGCGCCCGGCACGTCACCGTGGTCCTCGATGCCTGCTTCTCCGGCGCGACCGGGAGCGGTGAGATGCTCATCGCCCAGGCCTCGCCCATCGGCATCCGCGTCACCGACCCCGCGGCCCGATTCGCCGGCGGCGGCGGTGCGACAATCATCACGGCCGCCGAGGGCCAGCAGCTCGCGAGCTGGCACCCGGAGCAGCGGCACGGGCTCCTGACCTACCTCCTCCTGCGCGGGCTCCAGGGCAGCGCCGACGGGGACCGCGACGGCCGCGTGACGGCGGGAGAGCTCCGGCAGTGGCTGACGGACCCGGTGCGCGGCTTGCCCTACGAGGCGCGTCGGCTCCACGGCCGCGACCAGATGCCGCAGGTCTGGGGCGATCCCTCCTACCGGATCATCCCGTGACGCGTCTCCTCCGAACCGCTCTGTTCCTCGCCGTCCTCGCGCGAGGCGCTCAGGCGCAGCTGCCCGCCGAGACGCATCTCCGCTGGTCGGCGTTCGCCGGCGCCCTCGGTGTCGAGTCGATCGATGGGCTCTCGGCGGGCGGCGGCCTCTCGGCTCGCCTCGCACGCGAGAACGCCCCATTCGATCTGGCCTTCGACGGCGCTCTCTACCGGTTCCCCCCGGTCCGCGTGAAGGAGAGCGGGTACGAATCGCAGCTCGACCAATCGTATGTGGCACTCAGCGCGACGGTGATCGTCCAACGCCCAGGCTCGCGCCTCCAACTGCTCGGCGGGGCCGGCACCTACTGGTGGGTCTACGACTTCGCCGACAACGAGGGGCTCACGCAGCGAGGCTCGGACCGCTCGGTGGGCTACCACCTTGGCATCGGGTACCGTGTTGCATCCCGGATGGCCCTCGAGGTGCGATTCGTGAATGCGCGGTATGCCGGCTACGACGACAGCGGAAGCGACGCGACGGTCCGAGTCCGCATGATTCCCATCTTCCTCCGTCTCGCGCTCTGACGCCTCGCCCCGATCGGGGGCGGCCCCGCGGGGCGATTCCCACCGCCGGGCCCAGCGATGTGACCTGGCGCACGTTGCCGACGGACCAAGCCGGTCGTATGCTCTGTGCGGGGCGCGATGCGCTCCGACCACACTTTCCGGAGAGACCCGTGAAGCGTTCGATTTCGATGCTCGCCCTCGTCGCCCTCTTCCTCGCCCCGGCTGCGGCCGACGCGCAGCTGGCACTGATCGGTGGCCAACAGACGTGGACCTACAACGGTGGTGGCACCTACACCGGCACCGGGGGTGGCCTCGGCCTCCGCACCGGCATCCTCCCGATCTTCGACATCGCGGTCGACGCCTCCTACTACATGTTCCCGGAGGAGGACGGCACGAAGGTCTCCAGTCTGAACTACGCCGCCTCCGTGATCCTCGGTGGGAAGAAGGAGCGCATCAACCTCTACGCCGGCGCCGGCAAGTACGATCTCCGCTTCGACGGCACCGCGCAGCCGGCCTCCATCGGAATGCACGCCGGCCTGATGCTGCACATCCTCGGGCCGATCTCGGCCGACGCGCGTATCGTGCTGCTGCAGGGAGAGGACGGTCAGGTGAACGAGAAGACCTCCACCCGCATTATCCCGCTCACGATCCGTCTCCAGTTCTAACCGAATGTCCCAGCGGCTCCATCGAACCGCTGGCCTGGGGGGGGGGGGGGGGGGGGG